>CAIUVX010000118.1 GCA_903902705.1 uncultured Methylococcales bacterium | reverse complement strand
TTGGTTAGAAAAACACTTTCGTTTTCCAAAAAACTTGAAAATCATATCGGTGCGATTTGGTATTTTATTCATCACTATAATGACAATATTCGTAACCAATTGAGATTCTCTTAATCACTCACTGTTTATGACTACCCAAAACCTAACACTTCGACTTGCATCATACCGTCGGCTAACTCATGCACCTGCACATCGGGTTGACCAATTAACCAAAAACTTTCATTACTTGAGCGTTTTTTGCGTAAATCATCGGTTAATAAATCCGCGTTCATTTGCGCCTTCAATAATTTAAAACCAATTAAATGTTCAGGCGTTTCGTCTATATCCTTTGCCGCTTCGTCTTCAAACATAAAGGCACAAAACAGCAACATATCAGGCTTTAAATACTGTGCTTCTTCAATGCTACTGGCAACAACACGCGATTCCAACGGCGCGAATTCAGAACCAAACACTACTAGGACTTTTTTAGGTGTGGCTTCTTTGGTTTCGGCAATCGCTTGAATATATTTTGTTCCCGCTAAGGTTTCCACCCGCGAAAATTCAATTAACAGTCCGCTTTTTGCGCGTACCCCTGTTTTTAATAATTCATCACGCCATTCATTTTGTCGATGGGTTTCACCTGAGCGGGCTATCGAATTATCGGCTTCGCTTTGTTCAAGGTCATCCAGACTTTTTGCGTAAGGTGCAGGCACAGCTTCAACGGTAAACGGTGACGTAATACGCGCTATTTTGTTATCTTTTAACGGTTGGTCATACAGGGTTTCAGTCGCGGCGGGTTCATTGTTGGCAATGCTTTTTAGAGTGATATGCGGCACGGTTTTATAGACAAAGCCGCTGGAAACGCCTTCGCTGGGTCTGGCTAACTGGTAATAATCAAACTGTGCGGTCATTAAGCGTTGTTTTGCCAGAGTTAAAGCCACGCGGGAAGTATCGCAGGTTATCCAGCGTCTGCCCCACTGTTCGGCAACGTAGGCAGTAGTGCCACTGCCGCAGGTGATGTCTAAGACTAGATCGCTGGGGTCGGTGGTCATTAATAAACAACGCTGAATAACTTTTTGAGCGGTTTGAACGACATAAAGTTTATCAGTTTCACCACCTACATCAGTCCATGTATTATTTAATGGAAAATAAGGGAAATCATCAAAGTATCTTATAAAACGAATGCTGTTTTTAGTTGCAAAAATTCTATTTTTTGATATTAGCTGTGCCATCCTATTTTCGTCTGTTTTCCAATATCCTGGTTCTGGTCTAAATGTTTGATTTGACAAAATTACATCATATCTTGAACCTGGACTCTGAGACGTTAATCCTGATGTTGTAAAAACACGCGAACCTTTTGGTAGTAAATTACAATCTTCCCGTTCTTCCTTGGTTAAAGACCTTCTGTCACCATTATTTAGTTCGATGCCATTGTATGCAGATGCCCCCTCTCCACCAAATTGCTTTTCTTTAAATAGTGGATAAAACTTAACTTTCTGTTTACTTTTTGAATACCAAAGGTTGTAATCACAAACACCTGAAATAAGATTATTTGTTGATGATGTTGTTTTTTGAAAAATAAGAGATGCAATAAAATTCTCACACCCAAACACCTCATCCATAATCTCCCGAACATGATGCACATTTTCATCGGAAATCTGCACAAACACACTGCCGCTGTCGCTTAACAATTCCCGCGCCAATAACAAACGGTCACGCAAATAAGTTAAATACGAATGGATGCCCAATTCCCAAGTATCCCGAAACGCCTTAATCATTTCAGGTTCGATGCTTAAATCTTCGTCTTTGCCGTCTTTGACATCGCGCTTATTCACAAACGGCTGAAAATTACTGCCGTATTTAATCCCATACGGTGGGTCAAAATAAATCATTTGCACCTTGCCCGCGTAACCCTCTTTTTCCAGCAAGGAATTCATCACCAGCAAACTATCACCCGCTACCAGTCGATTACTCCAGTTTTCCTTGTGCTGATAAAATTTAATCGCCTCGCGCAAGGGTTTTTCATCAGCAAACAAACTCAACTGCCCGCCATCGTCTTTTGCTTTTTTCACCGCATCAATAATGCTTTTAGCATCGATGCGTTCATGAACGTGCAGACTCACTGTAGGCACTGCAAAACTGGTATGTTCAGTTTTACCTGCCCATTGCAGTTGTGGGTCTAAGTGTGGGTCATAAGAATAGGTTTTTTTGTCGCCTTTGTCAGGGTCGGTTTTGGGCGTAACTAATCCAATCGGCGGATTATTCACTCGCTCTTTATCATCGTAAATGTAAGTTTCAATCGGTTTTTGTGGAGTTGGTTTTTTAGCCATGATGAATGAACAACGTCGTTATAAAAAAGCCGCCCACGCAATCAGGGCTAAAGTGCTTTTAATTATAGCCGATGGCTGGATTTATCATTGTTTGGATTGTGTTCAGGCTTTGGCAAAGTCCCCAGCACAATGCTAATTGCTTTTAGTGTGCAATTATCACCCGCGCCAGTTTCTCAAGATTTAAGCTGTTTTGATAATACCATCAACGCATTAAGCAACACGGGATTTTCAGCATAGTTTGAGCGTTCTATTTTTTCCACAATATCCAGCATTGTTTTTGCCGTTCTAATTTGTTTTGCTATTTTTCTATGCTTTACCCGTTTATAGCCCTTACAGGCATTCATCGCACTGTTGGCTTTGCCCTGTTCGGTTTTCGCGCCTGTGCTGTGTTGCCACGGTTGCCAGTTGCGTATCAACGCCGCCTGTTTTGCCTTTTGTTCGGCTGTCCATTGTCTTGCCATTTGATGATCCCAGTTAATAGTTCGTTTGGCTTAATTTACACTAAAAAGGTACGCAAAAGGTACGCAAAAAATAGCATAAAACTGGCTGTAAGCCTTGCTATTACTGAGTTTGTTTGCGTAACTTTTGTGTGCGTTTTGTGCAATTACTGCTTTTGGTGTGCAATTTCGCAATAATAGCGTAGCTTTTTTATTGTCTATCTGATTGTTTTATCGGTATTTTTGCCTTTTTTACCGTGCGTTTTAGTGTGCGTTTTGCGCAGGTTTTGCACTTTTAGCGTAACTTTTTTAGAGCAGTTTAAACCGTTAGTGTTTGCTGGTTACGGGCTTGAATGCGGTCTTTAAATTGCCATCCATAACATAATCCATCGCCACCGTTAGTAGTCGGTAAAACAGGGCTTTGTCCTCTGAATTATCAAAGTGTATGCGCTTGTTATCCAGTGCGTTTATCAGGTCAATACTACAGGTTGAAAACGCCGCTTTCAGATCATCGGGGGTTATTCACATCACACGGGCAACCTATGGCTAAGTGATA
>CAIUVX010000117.1 GCA_903902705.1 uncultured Methylococcales bacterium | reverse complement strand
TTGGTTAGAAAAACACTTTCGTTTTCCAAAAAACTTGAAAATCATATCGGTGCGATTTGGTATTTTATTCATCACTATAATGACAATATTCGTAACCAATTGAGGTTCTCTTAATCACTCACTGTTTATGACTACCAAAAACAATTAGTCGATGGCATAGACCCCAGCCTAGACCGAAAAATAAAAAAAGCGGGGGCTACTGAAAACAGCTTTAAGGCGATAGCATTAGAGTGGTATGCGAAACACTTAACCAATAAATCAGAAAGCCATCAAAAGCGAACCTTAGCTCTATTGGAGCGTGACCTTTTTCCGTGGCTAGGCAATCGTGCTTAAAAACACTTAAAAATAAAACCTGATTGAGATAATAAGGAATGGGGCGTTTGTTAAATACGTTTATGCTACAGTAATATCATTCCTGCAAAATTGCTCACAACAACCATGTCCCACTATCGCCGTGCCAGAACATTTGGTGGCAGTTATTTTTTTACCGTAGTCACCTACCGTCGGCAGCCGTTGTTAATTCATCCTGAAAGCCGAAAAATATTACGCGAAGTTATCCAGCGAGTACGGCAACAATACCCGTTTGTCGTTGATGCGTGGGTATTATTGCCAGACCACACGCATTGTGTTTGGACATTGCCATCTGGCGACAGCGATTATTCAAAACGGTGGAGTTTGATTAAATCAGGGTTTTCCAAGCGAGCAGGCGAGTTGTTTAAACGTGAGGATTGGATGAACAAATCCAAGGTAAAACACCGCGAAAGTACAATATGGCAACGACGGTTTTGGGAGCATTCAATCCGTAATCAAGAAGATTTCAACCGCCATATTGATGTATTCATTGGAATCCAGTCAAGCACGGATATGTTGCCCGTGTTGCCGATTGGCAATATTCGACATTCCACCGTGATGTCAAAGCAGGGTTATATCCCGAATCATGGGGCGGTGGTGATATATCGACGTTTGAACCAACGGATTTTGGAGAATAATCCCCCATGTTTTTATCGTAGGGTGGGCAAGCGTCTTTTTGCGTGCATCGCCGATTATACGGATTATGCGGATTTTGCGTGTTCCGCGTGGGCAAACGATAAAGCTGTTTGCCCACCCTACATGACTGCTTGATGTTTCAATACAATAAAACCACAGGCAATAAGGCTTATTCCGACCTACAAGGCTACGCGGCTGGAGCTTGGGAACGAGAAAAAATGCCCCGTCCCTGTGGCTTTGTCTAATAGATGCAGGTAGTGCCATAGGATGTGCCGACGATAGGAGGCGCATCAATCGCGTCGTCACTCGAACGATGCGCTTCGTACCTCAGCACATCCTATGATTAGCGCATCTTATCGCGTTACCTGACTAAAAAGCATTGTTTGCAAACGCCAAGTAAAAACTCGGCGTTTGCAATGCTAGCTTATGAAATGTCGTTATAAAAACGATGATTACCAATAGTAGCACTAGGTGTTTTTCCTATCGCCCAAGACGGTATGGGTATAGCTTTATAGGCGTAATAGTGCTTAGCACCATTTGTGGAATCGACTAACTTCCCATCGACAGCCGTTTTAGCAATTTCTAAACATTCGGCAAATATTGGATCACTTACTGTGACTTTCAAAAGTTTTGGTAGATTGGGGTCGCCGCTGTTCCAACAAGAAAATTGTTTTCGTTGTTTACAAACCTCTTTAATTGTTCCGCCATAACGTTTTGGTAGTTTTGAGCGATTAATTATTACAGAAGCTACGGCTTCTTTACCTTGTTTAGATTCTCCTCGCGCCTCACCCCACAAGGTTCTTGCCAGAACATCAATGTTTTCATCTTTGTTTACCGATGTTGGAGCAGACGGTGTCCAATTCAACCAGCGAAAACCACGGATTTTATTTATTGGAAACTCCTTTTCACACACGGAATTCCCTTGATTTCCGCCCAACAGAGTAACGGTTTTAGAATCCATTTTAATAAAAAATCCAACATGACCACTGCTATCTTTTACCATCGGACTTAAAATACAAAGCGCACCGACTGGTGGATTATCAATAGGCTCGCCCCAACGAATCCAGTGGCTGGCAGTCTTAGATTTGAGGTTACTTTCGATAATTATGGGGTTACCAGAATTAGCCATGCAAAAACTGACAAAAGACGCGCACCAAGGTATATGATCAGGTTCAGAACCTCCCGCCGAATCATGGTATTGTTCAATACGCTTGTAGCTTTGCCCTGCACCTTCTCCTGCTATCTCTTTCACACCTAATTCTTGACGTGCGACAGTCAGCCAAGGTGGTTCTCCGCTTGCTGGTGTTGGTGGTGTGGCATCACTAAGTTCAGCCCAAATAGCTTTAGTAGCCTGATGAATTTGCTCTTCAATATTGTTAAGCAAGTCTTCAATAGTTGCATCACTTTTATTGAAAATCGCGGTCGCTTGTTTAGCTTGCAGATAATGTTTGATTGGGGGCAGCGATAATTCACTGAGTTTTTTCTTTGCGTCGGCATCTCGCGCATTTAAGATAGCATCTGCTATTTCCATACCAAGAGCATCCGTCAAATAAAGCTCAATGCCAGTTGGCAAGACCTTCCTTTTTTCCAAAAAAGCGGCAATGTTGCGCCCCGAATGATATGCCCCGACTAGAGCTTGAGTTGATGGCATGACAATGGCTTCCTTTGTCAAATCTTTATCGTCCATAGACTCAAGAAATTCAGCCCATATTGTTGGCGTGAATTGAAAAGGACCTATCGCTTCTGAACCGCTGGTATACCGAATATTTTGCATACCGCTTTCTATCTGTGCAACTACAGCAAGATAATCACGATTTGAACCATATATTATCGCGGCAAAGCTTAATGAACGAATAAATTCTTTTCTATTGATTTCTAATAAAGGCTCATCATCCGTTTCTGCTTTCAGAAATTGTGCCTGAATGTAGCCTTTTAGTGGATTTGAGTCATTTGCAGAAGACCTAACTTCAACTTGCCACCATTGATTACCACTACTATCGATAAACTCTTTGATACCATTGATAATATGCGAACTGCGTACATCTTTTTTTAAAACACCTGAAATTATAGAAGCATCAGAATATAGCTCTACCGACAACTTGCGATTTAATATTAGTTTCATATCTAATCCTGTATTTTTGTTTTCTTACCGATACAAGTTTTAAGTACCTGATTATTTACTGAAATAATTCAGGTGTTAAAACGCCAGTTTGGGATTGTTTCTTAATCTTTTGAAATTGTTTAATTGATGGACGTAGCTCTTCAAGGTTCTTAGGGTTCTCTGGAACGCCTTGTACACCATTGTCACTGAGTTGTGCTGCAAAATTTTCTAAGTCCCTTTTAGCATTAGGATTAGCATCTTGTCCAAAGAAAAAACGTTCATAGGCATTTTTAAATCCTTGGCAATTCTTTTTTAAGCTACTAAGAAAGCTTATTTCATCATCGTGAAGTTTGCCTTTATAACGTTCATTACCCAGAACAAGATTGTATGATCGAAATTCAGTAATTGCATCTCTTGTTTGTGCATCAAAATCACCGCTAGGTTTTATACAAAGTGCTTGTTGAATTTCTTTAACATCGCTTTGTTTCAAACTACACTCATTACCTTGACAATTTCCTGATTGCACAGAAGGCGGCGTTTGTGGATTTACTGTAATTGGAGCTTTAGCCATATCGGGCATCTCTCCTAGAGATTTACCGCTAACAAGAAGGGGCGAAAAAGTCACTGGTTCTTTATTCTGCGAAATTAGATCCTTGTTCACTTCAGATTCTTTTACCTGAAGCCCAGCAGATGCGGTAATTCCGACAAATGCACCTAATAAAGTGCCAGCGTTATAGTATTCCTCAATGTCAATGAGAGCTGCATTCAAAGGGTAGTCATTGAATGATTGCTTCATTCCATATCTGATGCGATTTGCAACTGTTTGACGTAATGCCCGCATTTGCGTGTGGATTGCGTTTTTCGCTTGATCTAAAAGGATTTCTTTATCAAATGCTTCCTTGCTGCCAACTATTCCCGTGGCTATCCCCGAAAGTACCGATGTACCAGTCATTGCTCCAGCGGTGGTAAGCCCTAACGTAGTGACCGTTGTTAAAAACGAGACTTCTCTATTCTCTTTAAACAACTTTCTTTCAAATTCAGAAAAATTAATATCAACTCCAATCATTTCCGCCGAAAGTATCTTATTGCGGCAAGATTCATCACTGCACGCATCGATTTTTGCTCGCGTAACAATCGGTTTTATTTCATCGAGAGCATCGACAGGTTCTATTAATCGATCAGGATACCCCCTCACCGATGTGCAACCTGAAATCATGAGTGGTAAAGCCAAGACCGTAACAGTCATACAAACCAAAGATACCCGTTGAACAAAAGATATAATGTGATTTCTCATAGTTTTATTGTCCGTTGATTAGATAATCATTATTTATGCTTATTCACTGATATTACACCCATAACGAAAAATCAATGAGTTACAAATTTTTCAATTCGCTACAGCGATTGATTATTCTGGAAGTCTGCGTAACATTAGTTAGAAACAGCACAAGCTGTCAGAAGCGAGTGAAAATACCCTGCCTTCATGTTGTCATTTTCACTTGAGAAGGAAGAAAAAGCAATGACTCCGAATGGGGTATTTTTGGGTATAAAATGGATACTAAAAATACCCAATGATATGTTTTTGGCGAAAAAAAACGGGATAAGTTCTTGAAACCGCAAGGTCACATTGTAAATCACGGAAAACACCAGCAAACTTAATATCAATACCGTAAGCATTCCGCCTAGTGCGGGGCTGCGACCCGTTGCGTAACATCAGTCAGTGATAACTCTAGCTTGCTTAGTGGTGATGATGCCCCTCTTGCTGCATTATTTTTTTGACGAAGGGATCGTTTTCCATATCACCAAAATCAACGGCATCAATTTGGCGGTAATTGGCAATGTCTTCAATAGCGACTGGCTTTTTATGGGCGGTGAACAGTGGGGTAATGTCAACAAGATGAAGCTCAACGCTGCCTGTGTTATCTTTTCTGATGATACTGGCTGGCAAATTTTCGTCCAGCAACCAAATGACTTCTATGGTTTTGTCGTCTATTTTTCCTTTGCGTAGCTCTGCATTACGTCCTAGAACTTTGGTTTTTTTAATCGGCTTAAGCGCGTCTAGTTCTTGTTGATTGAGCATACTGGAGAGCTTGAGCCAATCAAAGTTCATGTTATTGGTCGGCATATCGGCAGGCATATATTCAACGGCGGTTTTATCGGTATGATAAAGCTTACGGTATTGAATGCTACCGTTGACGGTACGTTGCCATAGCTCACCATGATCGCCGTCGGCATCTTGGGTTTGAATCATGTTTGGATTACGCCAGAAGAACCAATCATTGCTTGATGAGTTGGCGGCTTTGCCATGAGGAGTGACTTTAGTGACGTAGTGACAGGCAACTTCGGTTGCTTGTTGAGTGCTTGCGCTATCGGCAAAGCTGGCGGTGGAAAAATACAATAGGCTAAAAGCTAATACAATTTTTAAGACATCTAATAATTTCATAGTGCGTTTGAATCTGGATAAAATGAGAAAAGGGATACAAAGTATCCCTTTTCATTAAACAACCATCGCCTTGTTTGACAAGGCGATAACAGTCAGTTTACTTACTTGTTGTGATGAGCTTCGTCATCATGATCTTCTACTTCATTATGCTTGGCAAAACCCAAGGCTTCTGCCATCACATGATAAATCACGTTTTGCTCAACTATGCCGTGAAACAAATATGCTTTAGGGCCTTTTGCAAAAATAGCAACGTCTTCAGCCGCGTGAGTTTCCGCAGTTAGCGGAATAATTGCTTCTTGTAAATAATCAGAACCTTCTACCTTAGCGGCGTTAAGCAAAGGACGACCAGTGGCAGCAGTATAAGAAGTTGGATTGTGACCTTCGCTACCTGATGCCCAAGCACCATTTGCCGCATTGAATGATTTTGAACCCGCTGGCTGTGCATTTGAAGCACCTGTGTAACCTGTGCCGTTAGCATAGTTCAAGGTGGTGTAGGGTAAGCCCAACATATCCAGATCAGGTGTGTTTGCACCTACGCCTTTTGTTAAGCCCAAAATAGGATTGCCACGTTGTGGATAACCACCGATAGTAAATACATGACTATGGTCAGCAGTCACGATGATTAAAGTTTCTTCAGGATCAGTTGTGTTTACAGCCGCTTGAACCGCTGCCGCTAATTGTTGGGTATCCGTTAAAGCGCGGAAAGCATTGCCTGAGTGGTGTGCGTGATCGATACGTCCACCTTCAACCATCAGAAAATAACCATTTTTATTTTTCTTCAAAATCTCAAGGGCTTTGGCGGTCATTTCAGTCAATGAAGGCTCACCTGATTTGTCGTGTGCAACACGGTCAGCTTCATAATGAACGTGTGAAGGTTCAAACAAACCTAATAAATGGTCAGTTGACTTTGGATCTATCGCGTCAAACTGGGCTTTATTCCACACATATTGCGCATTGCTGTGTTTGCTAGTCCAATCAGTAGTCAAGTTGCGTCCATCTTTACGTTTACCTGCTACACCGTATTCAGGATCAGTAATGGTATTAGGAATAAAACGAGTACGTCCACCACCTAAAGCGACATCAATACCGCCGTTGATATTAAAATCGACTAATTGTGACGCGATGTCTGGAACAGTCGCGCCTGCGGGTCTATCAGAGTCGCCTTCCCAGTCACGATTCGCCGTATGTGCGTAAGTTGCGGCAGGTGTGGCATGAGTAATACGCGCAGTGGAAACGATACCGACTGACAAGCCCTCTGATTTGGCTTGCTCCAAAATAGTCGTCAGTTTGTTGGTATTAACAACACCCGCATTCGGTTCACTATGTGCTACCAATTGATTAACAGACAGCGAATCACCAATAGTTTTAACACCTGTGACCATTGCAGTCATGGTAGGTGCAGAATCTGGAGTTTGTTGATCGACGCTGTAGGTTTTGGATAACGCTAAGTAAGGAAATCTTTCAAAACTCAACGAATTTTCTTCCCCATGACCACCTTTTTGTTGACCGTCATAAATCCGTGACGCAGTGATGGTAGAAATACCCATGCCGTCACCGATAAACAGAATGACATTTTTTGCGTGTTTTTTAACAGGATGTAAATGTAGCGCGTCAACAACGGTTTGACGACCCGCATTAAACCAATCTTCTGGCGTAGGTTCAGCAGCTTGTGCAAACCCCGTGGTGAGAATAGAACTAACAGCAACGACGCTGAGTTTTTTTAGAAATTTCATGCTAGGTTCTCCTTAAAATATATTGGTAAAGCGTTAAAAAAACCGCTGTTGCGATATCTAGCATCAATGACGATAGATAATTGGCTCAAATAGTATTTTAAAGTTGTGACAGGAAGATGATGATGTAATGACAGAATGATGAAATGCGTCTCTAAACTACGCTACCAACTGTAAATAGGAGTTGTGATAATGCTATAGCTAAAGCAGCTTAAATTGATTTAAAAACCGTTCACACTGAGTTTGTCGAAGTTTGAATGTGGTTCGACAAGCTCACCACGAACGGCATCATTTTATTGTGCTTTAGCTATATCTACTTGCTGATAGCGATTCACTTACGACTTTTTGGAATCATCATTTTACTTAACTGCCGATTGGTAAGCCAAACTAACACTCGAAAACCCAGCAATAACACAATGATTATTAAATAAAACAAAGGCTCAACCAGATTACCTTTAAGTTGCCAGAAATAATGCAGAATACCCGCACCTGCGGCAAGATAAATAAATCGATGCAGTTTTTTCCAATTTTTTCCTAGGTATTTTTTAATCTGTTTCGGTGTACTAATCGCTAATAAAAAAACAATAATATAAGCCACTATACCCAACCAGATATAAGAGCTTTCAATAATATCAATGCCAATCATGCGCCACTGAAAAGCGTGATCGACCAGTAAATAACTGAGCAAATGTAAGCTAGCATAAAAAAAAGTGTATAACCCCAGCATTTGCCGATAAGTGGTCATGCCTCGCCATTTGGTAATGGTTTGAACGGGGGTAATTGCGAGTGTCAAACAAAGAAATCGTAATGTCCAATCACCTAAACGAATATGTAACGCTTGAATAGGATTTGCGCCTAATTGGTCAAAAGCAATATCAAAAAACAGCCATGCCAAAGGAATTAAACAAGCTAGCAATGTTGTGAGCCATAATTTATCAATACGCGCCATCATCAGAAAAAATGCCGTAAGTCCATATCGCGATACAGGGAAGCGACTTGTTCGCCATAGCCATTAAATAATTCTGTTTGTCGCCTTGGCGTAAAAAAGCGACTATTTAATTGTCGCTCACTGTTTTGACTCCAGCGCGGATGTGGAACATCAGGATTTACATTAGCATAAAAGCCATAGTCATGAGGCGCAGCTTGATTCCACGTTGTCAGTGGCGGTTTTTCTAGTAACTCAATTTTTACGATGGCTTTAATGCTTTTAAAACCATATTTCCACGGCACAACTAACCGTAAAGGTGCGCCATTTTGTTTAGGTAATACATCGCCATACAGTCCTACTGCCAGAATGGTCAGCGGGTGCATGGCTTCATCAAGTCGCAAGGCTTCGGTGTAAGGCCATGTTAACATTGCATTACTACGTTGATTGGGCATGACTTCTGGTTCATGAACGCTGGTGAATTTTACAAACCTAGCCCTTGATAAGGGCTTAACACTTTTTAATAGACTGGCTAACGAAAAGCCAACCCACGGCACAACCATTGACCAGCCCTCAACACAGCGAAACCGATAGATTCGTTCTTCAAGGGTTTGTTGACGTACCATATCTTCCAAATGAAAACGCGTAGGTTTTTCTACTTCGCCACTTATTTCTACCGACCAAGGATCAATAGCCAGATGTTGCGCTAAATCAGTCGAATCCTCTTTATTAAAGGCAAACTCATAATAGTTAGTGTAATTTTTAATGAGTTCAAGTGGCGTAGGGGTTAACTCATGTGTGGAAAAATCACCTTGAGGTAAATTATCCCACATTGGCTTATTCTCACTCGCCCACGCTGGCGCAAACCCAGCCCCTGTTATCGCTAATAAGGATTTAATAATTTGTCGCCGCTGTTTAAATATTAACGGATCAGTAATTTCACTAGCAGCGATAGATTTTTGGGTTTTAATAATCATGGCGTTATTATTTTTTGCCTTTAGGTAGCAAACCAAATAACTTTATTATTTTACTTTCAGTAATAAATGCCAGTGAAAACAGTTGGACAAAATTTTCCGCGCCTATTAAATCCAAACCAATCTGTTTAGGCACGAGATCTGCACGGGTATTAAACATCCTATCCCAGATTGATAGCACAATACCGTAGTTGCTGTCGTGTTCTGCGCGTAATGTTGAGTGATGGGTTCGATGTAATGACGGCGTGATAATCAGTTGTGAAATAATCTGTTCGTAAGGAACACGAATATTGGCATGATGAAAAAAGATGAAAAATAACTCGATAATTTCAATCGATAATACGATATGAGCATCCACACCAATGACCACTACAAAAATACACTTGTAGATAATTTCCAGTAATAAATCGAATACATGAAAACGAAAACCTGTGGACACATTAAAGCTTTTATCGCTGTGATGAATTTTATGGAATCGCCATAACCATTCGTATTTATGACTCGCGAAATGCCAAATATAAATGGCTAAATCAAATAGGGCGAATGCCAATAACCATTTAACAGGATTATCAGGCAAGCTACTTAATAAACCATGAGAAGAAAATTGTTGAGCCACTAAAAATAACGACGATGCCTTTACTGTCGTTAAAATTAAATTATTGACCACGAATGTCGTGGTATTAGTGACAAATGAGTCTTTGTGAATTTGTTGCGGAAAATGTCGATAGGGTTTGAGTTTTTCAATGATTAGCAGCAAAAAAAAGGCGAGCATAGCACAGCCAAACAACAAAGCTAGCGCGTCACTATTACTGGTATTCTCTAGTGGTGTATCCATAACATTTTACTCCAACAGCACAAATTCTTGGTTATTGACCATTCAACAAATCGGTCAAGGTTTTAATTTGGTTATTAGCATCAACTTGTTTGGTTATATCGTACTGCACACCTAAATAATAAAGGACACGCTGTTTTTTATCGAACAGAGGAACTATTTTCAAATGATTGTAAAATAAAGTGCCATCTTTTCTATAGTTGCGTAAGGTGACTTCAACCGCTTCATGCTTTTCCAATGCCTTCGCAATTTGCTCACGTTC
This sequence comes from uncultured Methylococcales bacterium, assembly GCA_903902705.1. GTDB lineage: Bacteria > Pseudomonadota > Gammaproteobacteria > Methylococcales > Methylomonadaceae > UBA4132. Next base: position 16,807 of record CAIUVX010000117.1, on the reverse strand, counting down.
CGCTTGATCGCGATCATCGCCTTGCAGAAAACGGCAATTGAAACCAATAATTTCTTCTTGGTTATAACCCGTCAAGCGTTCAAAGGCTTTATTAGCATAGATAATCGGCGAATCTTCCAAATCAGGGTCTGATAAAGTCACCCCATTAACACATTCATCTAAAATAGCAGACAACACTTGCGGAATAAGACCGCTATCTTTTTCAATAACAAAAACCATGACACACTCCAAAATAATAGGTTATTAATCTTACTGGACTTCAGCAGTAATTAAGTTTTTAATGTTTTCAACCGTAGTTTCGGTACCGTCCTCAATAGCAGAACGAATCAGCTTTTGAAAAGGACGCATAAATACTTCAAGCTCTAATAATTCAAAACGAAAAGTTAACCGTGTCGGTTTTTGTAGACCATCACTTTCCAATAAATAACTGTGTTTATAGGGTGCAGTTATTCCTTCAAAAATGAGTTTAACATTGGGTTCGTAATCAGTGATTTTAAAAACTGATTCGACTTCTGCGCCGTTGTCTTTGCGAATTTGTTTTGCTGTTGCACCAACAAAAACCTCTTTGCCACTCAATGGCTCAAACTCAACAACTTCAACAGCCCACTTAGGATAATTATCAAAAAAATTCTCTCCAATATAGGAAAAAACATCATTTGCTGGCTTGGGAATGTCAATGCTTGACTCGCCAGCCACTGGCTTCGATGAGTCAAATGGAAACTTGATTTGCATGGTATCTCCTGTTAGTTGAGCGAAGGACTCAACTTTATTTAACCCTTTTTATTTTTAAAAAAATTAAAAGTGATAAGCTGTACACATAATGTACAGGCAATGTACAGGTAATGTACAGGTAAACATAATATAGAAAAAAACTGGGTAACACTACATATTTTATCGATGAAGAGGTAGTCCTCTTATATAGGGTCGCGGAATACGGGGCTTCGTGGCACAACAATCCCGCATTCAGCGTTGCTTCATGTGAGCTACGGTAATTTTAATCATATAGCTAAAGCACAATAAAATGATGCCGTTCGTGGTGAGCTTGTCGAACCACATTCAAACTTCGACAAGCTCAGTGCGAACGGTTTTTTTAATCAGTTTAAACTGCTTTAGCTATACAAGGTTGGGGCGAGACTCGAACCCAACAATAATTTTTACACAGTTTTTAAATTGTTCAGTGCTAGGAAAAACAACGGGGGCGAAAACAATCGTATCGAGAGATTTGATTATATGAGGGGAAGTGAGGTAAAGCCATCCGTGGCGAATTAAATCCTCGATTAAGCTTTATGCTTTTGTTTTGGCTTTTAACGCAGCAACACGTTCTGCTGCGGACATTGAATTAACAGCAGGTGCGCTTGCTTGTTTAGCTTGCGCCATCATCGCTTCCATTTTTTCAGCTTGGGTTTGTGGTTTAGCAGTAATTTCACGCACAGTTTTAGCCGCGTCTGCTTCAATTTTTGCTTTTTTGGCAATTTCTTGTAACTTTCTAACTGCGGTAGAATCCGCGCCTAAGCCACTTTTTAAATTGCTTAATTCCGCTTGACGTTCGGTTTTGAGTTTTTCTTTTTCAACTTGGCTTTCTGCCAGTTTCATATCACGCAAGGCTTTAGTAGTCACTTTATCAAAGTCATTCAGTTGTTGAGTGAGGATTTTTAAAATATCATCCAACTCGTCTTTCACTGCTTTTGCTTCGGTCGCTTCTTCAACTTCTTGTGCAAGTTGAGCTTGTGATTCTTCAATCCCTGCAAAAAAATCATCAAAAGCAGCTTGGCTAATTTCTTGACGCTCCAACTGTCCAACCATGACATCGAGTGTGCCTAGATATTCGTTGATTTGCGCTTGTTTAACCACGACATCATTTTGCTCTTTGTCATAATCTTGCTTAGCTTCGGCAAATTTTCTAGCAACGCCTTGAATTTTTTCGGCTAAGGCATCTCTGTCTACTTCTGTTGCAGTTTCAGGGTCAAAAGCGACCAACGCACCAACTAAACTTTCTCCTGCTTGGTCAACTTGCGCACCAAATAAACGACCTAATAACGAAAACGTACCCATGTATTTATCTCCAGTGTGTTAAATAACTTTAATGTTGGTTTGTTCCAGCTTAATAGCAAAAATATATTCTGCTAACGGAAGCTGGTCTTCTGTCGTAATTTCTTCACCATTTTTAGACGTTGTTACCCAAAAGGCAACAATCAGCTCTTCAAAGGCGATGCCTTGCAATTCCCGCGAATGCGGCATTAAATTCAATATTTGTCTTCTTTCACCAGTTGTGCCATCCGCATCAAAAATCACTGTTTCTAAGCCATTGAATGCAGATATAAAATCTTCCTCAGGGTTAATACGACTATATTCAACACCGTTTTCATCACCGCTGGCGGCTAGACGTTTATCTACTTCGCTACTCGGTAAAAACGTGTATAAATTTTCGCGTGAAAAACTATAGCTAGGTTCGCCTAAGCCTGTTTCATTATCACCTAAGAAAAAAGCAATATCGTCTTCACCTGCTGGCGGTTCGGTCACACTGGAGCAAAATAGAATTTCATCGATATTTTCGATATTATCGCTGTCAGATAGGATTTGCAAAAATTGTCTTTTTTCACTGCCGTCATTACTAAAATAAAAGCGGTGAATTTTTTTATTTTCTAGCCCGTCTAGCTTAATACTGGAAATTGCCTTAACTTTTAACACCTTAAGATTATCAAGTTGCACATTAATCAACGCACCACGCGTAATCGCCGATAGCAACGGATTAATTTCAAAGGTGACGGTGGTGTTAAAGTTTATTTTCAGCGGTAAGTGACTATCTTGTGCTGTTGATTCACCACCAAACAACTTACCAAAGTAAGAAAAAATATTCATGCGTTGTTCCTAAAGTCTGTAATTGGTGTTGGATGTTTTATATCTTCTTAACCAAACAATGACGCACACAATGCCACCGCCTATTAACAGTATCATAAACCATGATGTACCGCCACTTGCAGGTTTTTCTGGGCTGACAGTTGCTGTATTGATTGGTGTAGTGGTTGTTTGCGCTGGATTGGTAACAGGTATACTAGGTGTGGATGCAGTATTGTTAGGCGTAGGCGTAGGCGTTACAGGTGGAGGCGTAACGGATGGACGTTTGTTAAAAGCCGCTTGCGCAGCAATCTGAGCAGCAGTTTGAGCGGCAGCAATAATCTTTTGCTGACGACTAGCATCGGCAATTTGTTTTTGAATATCGGCTAACTGTTGTTCTTGTCGTCTCGCGCTACTGTCATCTGGTCTTGGCGGTACAGTAACCGTGGCAACTGGCGGAGTATCTACTTTTTTATTGCGCTCTTGCCACGCATTTTTAGCAGCGTTGGTTTTGGCGATATTTGAAAACAGTGAATTAGTCGCACTGGTGGTTTTTGCAGGCTTGGATGTGCTGCTAGTAGTCGTTTTGGATTTTGAAGTATTATCGGAAGTATTACCCGTTCGTGCTTGTGCTACTGAACTGATACCTAAAAAAAGCATCAGCATAAGGACAACCCACGCGCTTGTTAGTTTTTTCATAACATTTTCCTTTTTTGTCGGCTAGTTATTTACGGTCTCCCTATTAAAGCAGGATATTGGCTTTTTGGACAGTCTTGTAAAAATATAAAAACTTCTATCTGCTTGTTATGACAAACTCAGGTTAAAATAAGCCTTTTTCATTTTGTTGATTCATCATGCGCACTTCTCAAGTCCCTCTTAATACCGTAAAAGAAACCCCAGCCGATGCTGAAATCGCCAGTCATCAACTTATGATTCGTGCTGGATTGATTCGTAAACTTGCCGCAGGTCTGTATAGCTGGCTACCTTTGGGGCTGCGGGTATTACGCAAAGTCGAAAAAATAACCCGCGAAGAAATGGAAAAAGCAGGTGCATTAGAAGTGTTAATGCCCGCTTTGCAACCTGCGGAACTGTGGCAAGAAACAGGACGCTGGCAACATTATGGTCCTGAATTGGCACGCTTAAAAGATCGTCATGAACGTGACTTTTGCTTAGGACCTACGCATGAAGAAATTATCACTGATTTAGCGCGTCATGAACTAAAAAGCTATAAACAACTACCGATTACCTACTATCAAATTCAAACTAAATTCCGTGATGAAATTCGTCCTCGTTTTGGTGTGATGCGTTGCCGTGAGTTTATTATGAAAGATGCGTACTCCTTTCATACCAGCCAAGAATCATTACAAGAAACTTACGATGTGATGTACACCGCCTACAGCAATATTTTTGACAAGTTGGGGCTTAATTACCGTGCGGTGATTGCCGATTCTGGTTCAATTGGTGGCGCGGTATCGCATGAATTTCATGTGATTGCCGATTCTGGCGAAGATGCGATTGCGTTTTCTACGGGTAGTGATTATGCGGCAAATGTCGAAAGTGCCACTGCATTGCTTGAAGAACAAGTCATCGCCGCTCCCAGCGAAGCTTATGCCAAAGTCGCCACACCTACCCAAAAAACCATTGCTGAAATCAGCGAGTTTTTAAATGTCCCCGCACAAAAAATTCTAAAAACTCTCGCCATTGTCAAAATGGAACGTGATGCAGAAGGCGTAGTGATTAAAGAAGCTTTTTATAACTTATTCTTACGCGGCGATCATGAACTCAATGAAATCAAAACTCGCAAAATTATCGGTGAGTTTCGCTTAGCAACCGATGCAGAAATCATTGCACATCACGGCTGTATCGCTGGCTTTTTAGGTCCTAAACTGGATGCTAAATACCCTTGTTTATTTGACCACGCGGTTAAAAATTTAAGTGATTTTGTCTGTGGGGCGAATGAAGAAGGCTTCCATTTACGCGGTTGTCAATGGACGAACGATGTCAAAACCAACGCTTTTTATCAGCAAGCCTTAGCAGACAATGCGTTTTATGATCTCCGTAATGTGGTGGCGGGTGATAAAAGTCCAGATGGCAAAGGCGAAATTACCTTAGCTCGCGGTATTGAAGTTGGGCATATTTTCCAGCTCGGTACAAAATACAGCGCGTCCATGAAAGCAGGTATTATCAACGAAGCGGGTAAAAGCCAAATCATGATTATGGGCTGTTATGGTATTGGTATTTCTCGTGTAGTCGCGGCGGCAATTGAACAAAACCACGATGCACGCGGCATTATCTGGTCAGCCAAACTCGCACCATTTCAAGTTGCGTTATTACCAATGAATATGCACAAATCCGAACGTCTAAAATTAGCCACAGAAAAACTCTATGCTGATTTAGTAGCCGCTGGCATAGATGTGTTGTTTGATGATAGAAAAGTCCGCGCTGGTTTTATGTTTTCCGACATGGAACTAATCGGCATCCCGCATTCTATTATCATCAGTGACCGTGGTTTGGATGATGAAACGCTGGAATATAAAGCCAGAACTGCAACGGATAATGAAATTATTCCGTCTGTGGGGGTGATTGAGTTTTTAAAAGCTAAATTGGCTTAGTGCAGAAGTGGAGTACAAACCTAGGTTTGTACTCCTTCAAAAATTAATGGCTAGTTTCGACCTTCGCGCCTTTGGTTTGACCAATCGCCGCTAACACATCATTAAACCAAGGCGTATTAATATCAAACGCTTTGCCACCTTTAATGCGTGGAAATTCAATGGCGCGTAATACATTGCCTTGTTCTTCATCATGCCCAATTAAACCTGATTCACCGCGTAACGCACATTCCACCGCCAAATCGGTACAGGATTTAATCAAACGAATATCTTCAATATTTGCCGCCGATGCCCGCGCAAAATAACCCGATTTTTGTATTAGAGTTTTTTCCGCACCTAGCATTTCAGCAAATTGTTCACCAAACCACTTTCCGGGGTTCACTGCGTCTAATTTCACATGACCAAACGCATCGCGTGGCACTTCTTGCCCTTTTGCTAACATTTCAGCAACGATAGTTTCAACACCCGCACCTTCAGAAACAAAGATATTAACGCAATCAACTTTATCCATAATGGCGCGTAAACGAGTCGCTTCAGCGGCAATATCAAAACCCATTTCAGGAATAAACACGCCGTGTACTTCAAACGCATTGCGGTCTAAACCGATTTCAGGCAACCATTCCGCACGGTCTAATAATTTACGGTATTCAACTACTGTTGCCGCTGTCAACCAACCACAACTACGCCCCATCACTTCATGAACGATGAGCATTCTTGGATTCGCATTGTTTTCCGCGACCACATTTTGAAAATAACGCGCACCTTGTTCAGCCGCTGTCCACGCGCCTAAGGATTGCTTAATTGGAATCACATCATTATCAACGGTTTTCGGCAAACCAATCACTGTTAAACCATAGTTATTTTCAGCAAGAAATGCTGCCAAATCAGCCGCAGCGGTATTGGTATCATCACCGCCAATGGTGTGTAAAACATCAACGCCATCTTTAATCAACTGATCCGCAGCCACTTTTTGTGGATTTTCGCCTTCTTTGACTAAACCGCGTTTAACGCAATCTTTTACATTGGTCAATTTAACACGGCTATTACCAATCGGTGAGCCACCAAAACGGTGTAATAAACCTGCTTTAGCGCGAATTTCTGGAGTAACAACGTAAGAATCGCCTAATAACAGCCCCTTATAACCGCTACGGTAGCAAATAATTTCAATACTAGGATCAATCTCAGTATAACGTTCAATCAAACCACCGACCGCAGAACTCAGACAAGGTGCTAATCCGCCAGCAGTAAGAAGGGCGACTTTTTTAGGTTTATTCATAACAGGCTCACTTAAAGTTGAAAGTTAAAATTATCGCAGCTAACACACTAATAAATCCAGCGCGGCGGCTTTTGATGTCGCAGAATTTTATCATAATCACTGACAACTTAGGCACTGTTGAGCAATCAATAGTCCAGCGACGGATAAAAGTTAGCTTGTCAAAAAATGGGAAATCCAAAGTGTGTCACGCCATTTGCTGTAGAATACGCTGAAAAATAACCGCATTGTTCACAGTTGATGCGCTTCGTGCCTCAGTATATCCTTAAGAAGACGCTGGAGCGTCAACAGCGGCATTTCAACGATAGAACGATGCAACTTTTTCTGAACATAATTTTCATAGGATTGAAAAAATGATAAATCATATACATGGTGCAAGATGGTGGAAATTTGATTTCCACAACCATACTCCAAAATCTATGGATTTTGGAAAGAGCGATATTTCACATAAGGATATTACACCAGAAGATTGGTTGATGATGTATATGGAGAAGGAAATAGACTGTGTTGCCGTTACAGACCATAACTCAGGCGAATGGATTGATATTCTAAAAAATACGCTGGCTACTATGGATATAAGTAAACCAACAGGCTATAGAAAACTGTATTTATTTCCAGGCGTTGAAATTTCTGCTAATGGTAATACTCATATATTGGCATTATTTGACCTTAGTGCTGATACAAAAAAAATTTCTACCCTTTTAGGAAGCATGGATTTTCATTCTGAACAATTTGGAACTTCGAATGCAGTAACGGAAAAATCTGTTCAAGTAGTTATAAACAAAATTCATAAAGCAGGAGGCATTGCTATTCCTGCTCATGTAGATAAACCTAGTGGTTTATTTGTTGAGCAAAAAGGCAATACCTTAAAACAAACATTATTGGATACAGAAGGTCTTCTTGCTATTGAGTTAATTGATAAATCATATCAATATCCTCAAATATATATAGAATCGAAACTTAATTTAACCGAAGTAATCGGTTCTGATAGTCATATTAAGGCACAAGTTGGAGAAAATTATACTTGGGTAAAAATGGGTGAACCTTCTTTGAATGCGTTGAAACTCGCTCTTCACGACAAAGAAGATGGAATAATAAGAAAAGATGATATAGATGAGTCACCAAATCTTATTGCTAACCGTTATTTTATTAAATCAATTTCTATTACAAACGGTTTTAAAGCTGGAAATAACAATCCTTTAAATGGAAACTTTAGTCCTTGGCTTACTTCTATAATTGGTGGCAGAGGTTCTGGTAAATCAACAGTGATTAATTACTTACGGATTGCATTAGCAAAAATCGCAGATATGCCAAAGGAAGTACAAGAACAATTTGATAAATTTAATAATGTAGGAGGAAAAAACTCACTAGGAATGTTAAGAAATGATACGACAATCAAAGTAGAAATCTTCAAAGATGGAAAGTTACATTTAATAACGTGGCATCAAAAAACACATACTATCCAAACTTTGGATAATGGGAATTGGAATGTTGCGACCATAGTAACCAATATAAGTGAGCTATTTCCAGTTCAGATTTTCAGTCAAAAAGAATTATATACACTAACAGAAAATCCATCCAAACTGATTGAACTAATTGATTCACAGTTTGATAAACAAGCATGGACAGAAGCGAGAGACAAGTTAATTGACAAATGGCTTGCTGATAGGGCAACTGAGCGCACTTTAATTAAAGCTATATCCGAAGAAGCAAATTTAAACGCGCAACTAAATTCTACTAACGATAAAATTATTCTTTACGAAGATTCTGGATATAAAGATACACTATATAATTTTAATAAATTAACTACAGTAAATAAATTTTTTGTTGATTCAACTCTTGCTATAAATCAATTTATTTCTGAATTAGATAGTATAGAAAAAGCAGTTCCGAAAATTGAAAGTGCCGACGAAATAAATGATGTAATAGTTAATGAAACATCAGAGTTTCTTCAAACCATGAATACTACTTTAGCAACAGCAAAAGAAAAACTTTCGGAAGCAATTACACTCATATCACCTTACAAGGAAAATTTATCTACGCAATTCAATGCGCTACCTTGGTTTGCCCAATTTGAAGAAGCAAAGCAGGCTTATGAAACCATAGAGAGTAAAATTCTGGAGTTAGGAAACGAAACTTATGAGGTATTAATTCAACGTAGAGGTTTGTTAAGTGACAAGCTTTCTTTGATTGCCTCACAAAAAATGCAACTTCAAATACTAAAACAAGAATTGCATACACTTTATGAGTTAATCATTGAAAAAGAAAAAGAGCTACGAACAGAAAGAATTGCAATAATCGATAGATGGAAAGAATTTGATAAATCTGAAAATCCATTTTTGATAGTTGAATTGAATCCTATGGCTGATGCAGAAAGTGCAAATATTTCTTTCAGAAAGCTTCTCAGAAAAGAGACTGAGTTTTCAAATAATATCTACTCATATGATGATAAAGCTGAAAAATGTATTGGCTTGATTGGTGAAATTATTAATGAACCAGAACAAACGCGTTGGGAAAAAAGACATAGCAATATCGAAAAATTTATATCTTCATCGGAAACAGATATAAAAGGTCTTCATAAAAATTTAGCAAAGCACATTGATGGGCTAAGAGCAAATACACCCGAAGATATTGACCGTTTAATGGTTTGGATTCCTGAGGACAAACTTGTTTTAAAATTTAAGAAACAAGGAGTAGAAGAAGATATTCAAACAGGTTCAGCAGGTGAAAGAACCGCTGGAATGCTAGGATTACTTTTAGCTCTTAACAATATTCCATTGGCTATAGACCAACCCGAAGATGATTTAGATTCACGACTTATTTCAAGTTTTGTTGTTCCTGGATTCAAGACCTTAAAACAAAATAGGCAGTTAATTCTTGTTACCCATAATCCTAATATTGCAGTGAATGCAAATTCTGACAATATGGTTCACATGAATTTCAGTTCAGGACAAATTATAGTTGAGGGGAATGATGCTCTACAGAATAAAGATATACGTCATGCAGTTTGTGAAGTAATGGAAGGTGGTAGGGATGCACTCAATAAAAGATATTATAGAATTTCAAAGGCATTAAAGTAAGTTTGTAAGCTATTAAGTCGTATAAACGGAACAAACATGAAAATCCCCCACCCTGTACAATATCAAGGCAGTAAACGGAATTTAGCTGCAACCATACTTGAATATTTTCCACCGAATATACAAACAGTAATAGAACCTTTTGCAGGGACAGCCGCTATTAGTGTAGCAACCGCTTTTCAAAACAGGGAAAATCGGTTTTTAATTAACGATTTGAATAAACCTCTGGTTAATTTATTACGCGGTATTATTGAACAGCCAGAAGAAACAGCTAATGCTTATGAAAAATTATGGCATGAGCAACAGTCTGACAGTATTGGACATTATTTTGCCGTCAGGGATGAGTTTAATCGTTCGAGTGATAGTCAGTTATTTTTATATTTATTAGCCAGATGTGCAAAAGGCGCGGTTAGATATAATAATTCTGGCGATATGAATCAAAGCCCAGATAAACGTAGAAAAGGTACACTTCCTGCCACTATGAGAAAAAATATACTGGGCGTTTCTGCTTTATTAAAAGGTAAATGTGAATTTTCATCATCGGATTATAAAGTTATTTTAAAGCAAGCAACCAAAGCTGATCTTGTGTATATGGATCCGCCTTATCAAGGTGTTTGCGGTGATAAAGATTCAAGATATTATGCGGGTATCAATCATGATGAATTTATTGAATCATTAGCTGAATTAAACGCGCAAGGTATTTCTTATCTGGTGAGTTATGATGGTAAAACAGGTAATAAAAATTATGGCGAAAAATTACCTAAAATGCTGAATTTAACCTGTGTAGAAATTAATGCGGGTCGTTCATCACAAGCCACGCTATTAGGTAGAAAAGAAATCACGATTGAATCGTTGTATATTTCGCCAGCATTAACCAAACGCTTATCACAAACTCAACCAAAAAAAGCGCGTCAATTGACTGTTTCTGAGTCGTGCTATGCCTGATTATTCAAAAGAATTTCTTGAGTTATTACAATCTGTCAGTGCAAAACGTCCTAAAACTGTTATTAATCATATTTTAAAATACGGTTTTATTACCAGCGAAGAATTAAAAACAGTTTATGGCTATAACCATCCACCCAGAGCAGTGAGGGATGTTAGAGAACACGGCATAGCAATTGAAACTTATAGAGTTATTGGGAGTGATGGCAGAAAAATAGCCGCTTATAAATTTGGTGATTCGAGTAAAATTCGATTTTCAAAAGTATCAGGAAGAACTGCTTTATCCAAAACCATTAAGGATAAATTAATTTCAACTTATGGTTGTAAGTGTTTTATTTATCAAGAGGCAATGGAGGAAAGAGATTTACAAATAGACCATAGAATTCCTTTTGAAGTTGACGGCGATGGTAATAACGATATGAATCCAGAGGATTTTATGTTGTTATTAGCTTCTGCTAATCGTGCTAAATCATGGTCATGTGAACAATGTGAAAACTGGAATAATAAAAAAGATAAGGCGGTTTGTTTAAGCTGTTATTGGGCATATCCTGAAAATTATTCACATATTGCTATGTTGCCTATTAGACGGGTGGATTTGATTTGGCAAGGTGAAGATGTTGAACAATATGAACGACTTAAAGAACACGCTCTTTCTGCACAAAAAAATATTCCTGATTTCATAAAGTGGATTATTGAAAAGGAATTAAAAAAATGTACATAACGCCATCAGGGTGGAATGACATAGATCTCTGAGGTTTTTAAAATCTCAGCGGTCTAGTTGCAACTGTTTTTTGTAACTGATATTTTATTGTGCGTTAGCTCTAGCAAGTAGTTGGGTTGCCGCTTTTCGGCAACCCAAGCTAACACTTAAACCGTATAAGTAGAAGATGCTATTTTTCCGCCCTGCCCTGTCCAATCGGTGTGGAAGAATTCACCGCGTGGTTTGTCGGTGCGTTCATAAGTATGTGCGCCAAAGTAATCACGTTGTGCTTGCAACAAATTAGCGGGTAAGCGTTCAGTGCGGTAGCCGTCAAAATAAGCTAATGCAGAAGAAAACGCGGGGGTAGGAATACCTAGTTCTATGCCTAAAATAACCGCTTTGCGCCAACCTGCATCAGTTTTTTGCATGGCATCAATGAAGAAATCAGCCAGCAATAAGTTTTCTAATTCTGGATTGTTGTCGTAAGCTTGTTTGATGTCATTGAGGAATTGGCTACGAATAATACAACCGCCGCGCCACATTAAGGCAATCTCGCCATAGTTCAGTGACAAGTTGTATTCTTTCGACGCTTCACGCATTAAGCGGAAACCTTGCGCGTAAGAAATGATTTTTGCCGCGTACAGTGCATCACGAATCGCATCAATCATGGCTTGTTTATCGCCTGTGAACGCTTGTACACGTTTGGGTAACACAGCCGCCGCAGTCACACGTTCTGATTTTTGCGCTGATAAGCAACGGGCGAATACTGATTCACCAATCAAAGTTAATGGAATGCCTAAATCTAAAGCGTTAATACCCGTCCATTTGCCTGTGCCTTTTTGCCCAGCGGTGTCGAGAATTTTATTCACCAACGGCTGACCGTCTTCGTCTTTATACGCCAAAATGCCAGCAGTGATTTCAATCAAATAGGAACTGAGTTCGCCTTTATTCCATTCGTCAAAAATAGCGTGCATTTCGTCAGCGGTTAGCCCTAAACCTTCTGACATCAATTGATAGGCTTCACAAATTAACTGCATATCGCCGTATTCAATGCCGTTGTGTACCATTTTCACATAATGACCTGCGCCATTATCACCGACCCATTCACAACACGGTGAACCGTCAACTTGTGCGCTAATCGCTTGAAAAATTGGCTTAACCGCAGCCCACGCCGCTTTGTTACCACCTGGCATAATCGAAGGTCCATTTCTCGCGCCTTCTTCACCGCCTGAAACGCCTGTACCGATATAGAGAATATTTTGTGCGGCTAACGCAGCAGTGCGGCGGTTGGTATCCGTAAACAATGAGTTGCCGCCATCAACAATAATGTCACCCGCTGATAATAATGGCACTAATTTTTCAATATAGGCATCAACCACATCACCCGCTTTGACCATTAACATCACAGTACGCGGTGATTCCAAACTGTCCACCAGTTCTTCTAAGGAGTGCGTGCCGACAATCAACGTGTCTTTAGCCGTTGTTGCTAAAAATTCATCCACCGTGCTGGTGGTACGGTTATAGACAGCGACTTTAAAACCGTGGTCGTTCATATTGAGGACAAGATTTTGCCCCATAACGGCTAGACCGATTAAACCGATATTTGCTTTCATGTTTACCTTATTGTGGAGTTATTAACGGTCGAATTTTAACATAAAAGCGATGACTGATTATTGGCAGTACAAACCAAGGTTTGTACTCCGCTAACCATTAACCCCCAATAAATGATAAATTATAGCGATTATTGCACCACTAAAATCAAACCATGAAAAAATCCATACAACAAAAATTAGAAAGTCTCTGCGAACGTTACGATGAAATCGCCGCCTTACTCTCAGAACCTGATACCCAAAACAATCAAAATAAATTCCGCGCCCTGAGCCAAGAATACGCACAAATAGCTCCGTTAGTTGATTGCTATAAACGCTATGAACAGACTCAAGAGCATTTGGCATCCGCGCAAGAAATGGCACAGGACAATGATCCAGAAATGCGCGAACTGGCAAAAGAAGAAGTCAGCGAAGCACAAAATGAGCTAGAAGCCATTGACCATGAATTGCAATTACTACTACTGCCCAAAGACCCTAACGACAATCGCAACATTTTCTTGGAAGTCAGAGCGGGGACAGGCGGCGATGAAGCGGCAATATTTTCTGGTGATTTAGCGCGTATGTATCAACGCTATGCAGAAAAACGCGGCTGGCAAACTGAAATTATCAACGAAAGTTTTGGTGAACACGGTGGCTATAAAGAAATCATTTTGCGTATTATCGGGCGTGATGTGTATTCACAATTAAAATTTGAAGCAGGCACACACCGCGTGCAACGTGTGCCAGAAACTGAATCACAAGGGCGTATTCATACCTCCGCTTGTACCGTCGCTATCATGCCCGAAGTGGATGAAGTAGATGCCATTGACATTAATCCTGCTGATTTAAAAGTTGATACTTACCGCGCCTCAGGTGCAGGTGGTCAGCACATTAACAAAACTGAATCAGCAATCCGCATTACCCACGTTCCGACAGGTACAGTGGTTGAATGTCAAGATGAACGCTCACAGCACAAAAACCGTGCGCGGGCGATGTCCTTATTGGCTTCGCGTTTATTGTCCGCCGAACAAGAAAAGCATCATGCTGAACAATCGTTAAATCGTAAATTACAAGTTGGTAGCGGGGATCGTTCCGAACGTATTCGCACTTATAACTACCCGCAAGGACGGTTAACCGATCACCGTATTAACTTAACGCTGTATAAATTGGATGACATTATGCAGGGTGGTTTAGAACACGTTGTTAATCCGTTGATTAGTGAGCATCAAGCAGAATTGTTGACGCAGTTAGGGGATGATTAAGATTTGTAGAGACGCGATTTATCGCGTCTCTACGTTTGATAGAATTACTTAAACTTAGCTCATTAGCTCATTAGCTCATTAGCTCATTAGCTTTTAAGTTTAACTTAAGGCAGTAACAGTGCTATTATTCAAAACATTATTTTCACAATGCTAATAGCCATTTTCTAAGCTCACCACACAAAAACATTTTTCACTCTTTCAATAATTGGTAACTTACTATGACACCCCCTCATTCATATACCCTTAATGCTATCGCATTGTTACTTTTTTCCAGCTTAGTACCCATAGCTGAGGCAGCTCCACTAATACAATCAATACAGTTTCCAGATTCTGGTCTACTGATGCGAGAAAACCGCAAGCCGCCTGAACCCCCCAAAAAAGAATCTACCGTCGATATAGAAAATACCGATCAACAACGTCCACCGATGCAACGTCAAAGTGATTTGCAGGTTACGGTACAATATTTTTCATTTACGGGTAATACCCAGTTTTCTAATAACGAGCTACAAGCACTATTGACCAAATACAAAGGTCATCCTGTCAGTTTCGATGATCTACAAGCGGCTGCCGATATTATTAGTGAACATTATCGTCAAGCTGGCTTTATTGTGGCTAATGCTTATTTGCCCGCACAATCTATCAAACACGGTATTGTTGAAATTGTTATTCTCGAAGGTCACTTAGATGACTCACATTTGAATGGCGAAGCCATTGAAATGATTGGTACAACGCGCATTAACAAAAACGTGCTACAACGCTTTCTCAATACTGCTAAAACGGGTGATTTAATCACTGATGCCGATTTAGGACATTTAAGTTTACTCATCAATGATTTACCAGGAATTGAAAGTAAAGCTGTGCTATCACCTGGTAAAAAAACAGGCACATCCTCCTTAGGTCTTAAGGTTAAAGAAGGCCCTTTAGTCAGTGGCTATCTGGCTAGCGATAACTACGGATTATATTCCACAGGTTACTATCGTTTTGACGGCGGCGTAAGCATCGTTGATCCGTTTGGTTTAGGCGATCAACTATCGCTACGCGTTCAAACCACCGAAACAGGTAATTCCGTGCTAGGCTCGGCAGATTACAACGCGCCGATTAATGGCTACGGTACTCGCGTAGGGGTTAATTTTTCTCAACTGAATTACAGCTTAGCGCGTAGTTTCACGCCATTAAACGCATTCGGTGTTGCGCGTACTGTCGGAACTAGCGTCACTCATCCCTTATATTTAAGTCGTGATGCCCGCTTAACAGGGATTGCCCATTATGAGCATCGTTGGCTGCATGACAACATCGGTTTCCCCGATTATATAAACCCGCATAATGACCGTGAAATTAACGTCATGAGTTTTTCATTTGCAGGCAGTTTATATGACAAACTCATTCCCGCAGGTGGTTTAACACAAGGATTCTTGAATATATCAGCAGGATCATTGTATTTTACCGATAAAACCGCCGCTATTCTTGACAGCCAAGCACTCAACTCCAACGGCGGTTATCACAAAGTCAACTGGCAACTCAATCGTACTCAAAATCTACTCAGTGAGTATTGGGGTGATGTGAGTCTTTACAGCAACTTCACAGGTCAAGTCGCTAGCAAAAACCTAGACAGCTCAGAACAAATGAGCTTAGGTGGACCCAATGCCATTCGTGCCTACCCTGTCGGTGAAGGCAGCGGCGATGAAGGCTGGTTATTTAACGGCGAAGCCCGTTACGGCTTACCCACATTTGCGTCTATTCCTGGACATTTTCAACTCATCAGTTTTATTGATACAGGCTATTCACGCATCAATGCTGTACCGTTAGCAGGTCAAGGACGCAACCGTCACTTAACAGGCTACGGTTTTGGTATCAACTGGTTAGGTGCAGCAGGGTTTAATTTGCGCACCAGTCTTGCGTGGCGTGATGTGAACACACAACCGCAATCTGATCCCAATCAACAAGCCCCTCAAGCTTATTTTCAACTCACCAAAAGTTTTTAACGGTTAGAGCTAACAGTCAATAAAATGGGTAGTGGCTGTGTCTGTTACACGGAGTCCAAAATACGTTTTGGACGTTTTCAATCCGTCCAAGTCATGCCTTGGACTCCGAATTAGTTAGCTATATAAAGCTGGAGCTTAGGCAAAACCTAAGCTCCAGCCGTAACAAAATGTATTACTGCCTTTTTCGTGGGCAGTGCGCACGTCCATTTCCAAAGTAACCGTGTTGCGAGCCATGCGTTTAGCTTCAATTCATCGATTTTATCGACACTAGCTTTTCGTGTATTAATGCCAGAAAGTTGTGGGCTTTAGATTCCCCCACCAACATTGCTTGGCGTTTTATAGTACGCAATCCGTTTTTGATTTTCACACACGATAGATTTTAAAGGCAGGGTCATCAATGAATCACATTTATCACAGTATCTGGAACGACGCGCTGGGCGCGTGGATTGCAGTCTCCGAAATAGCGTCAGGACAAGGCAAACGCTCATCCAATCGCCGTAAAAATCCAATGACTGCCAGTCCTTTAAAGGACTGGCAG
>CAIUVX010000116.1 GCA_903902705.1 uncultured Methylococcales bacterium | reverse complement strand
TTATCCTACATGATCCGGTTATTGCACACTTTCAGGGTAGGAAAACAACCGGCGCCTGTCGGTTTGCCCTATCCTTGTGGCCTGAGCTGGAATGGCTTGCCCTAGTTGATGCAGATGAGTTTTTATGTCCAACCCAAACTTTACACACCATACTAGCCGAATTGCCAAAAAACACGGAAGCAATTGTGATCCCTAAAGCAGTCTATCATTTGACCGAGCTATCCGAGGTTAAGGATTTATTTTTTAGACGCCTCCAATACCGCAAACCCATCAGCCATACTTCAAGCAAAATCATCGTCCGAGCAAATCTGCAATTCTCGATTAGCCAAGGCAATCATGCTATTTTAGATCTTAATAACCAAGAAATTAAACACTATACGGGCTGTCCAGAACTCACTTATCGTGAGTTTCCAATACGCTCACGCGAACATTTTTTAAGAAAAATAATGAACGGAGGGAAAGCCATTACGGAAGCGAAGCAACAAGGATTTAATCAGGTGGGCGGAACGCATTGGGAAACCATCTACAAAAATGTGTACCTTAAAGAGGGTGAGCTAGGCATGAATCATAAATTTGCATCCATCGTGGCTAAAAATAGCCAGGAAATAACTATATTTGACCCATTACCCCTAGAAGCCATGATAAATTACCTAGAATGTCCTGCGAAAGAAGCCCTGCTAACCCTATTACATCATTCCTAAAACACGACACATCCCATTCCAAAAATGAATCCCTATAAAAAATTGCCGACAGAGGCTTTCTGGCGACCCGCCGTAGCAGACATCCCTCCGCTTCAAATTAATAAGTTATGGAAGCCTAAATTCAAGCTCGACAAAACACAGGCTATCGCAACGGCAGGCTCTTGTTTTGCCCAACATATCAGCAAAGCGCTTCTGTCACGCGATTATGCTTGGCTTAATGGCGAACCCGCGCCCACAGGGCTTTCGCCTGAATCACAGCAGATGTTCAACTATGGCATTTTTTCATTTCGAACTGGCAATATCTACACCGCCGCCTCGCTGAGACAGTGGTTAGAATGGGCATTGACCGACAAAGCCGTTAGCGATGAAATTTGGACTGACAACGACCGATTTTTTGACCCCTTCAGACCCGCCATCGAACCACATGGCTTTTATAATCGTGAAGAATTACTGGCATCGAGAAGCGTGACGCTCGGTGTCATTCGCTCCGTTCTCGAACAAAGCCAGTATTTTATTTTTACACTCGGTTTAACTGAAGCTTGGATAAACGTAGAAAACAACAGCATTTATCCTATGTGTCCCGGTACGGTAGCCGGTCAATTCAATGCTAAACAACACCGCTTAGTCAACTATACCCACCAACAAACTCAACGTGACTTACGTGAATCGTTTCGACTCATCAAAACGATCAATCCAAACATTAAATTTTTACTAACCGTATCCCCAGTACCACTCACCGCGACTGCGACCAAAAAACATGTTCTAGTGGCAACGACGTATTCAAAATCGACACTGCGTTCAGTCGCAGGCGAAATGGCAAATGCTCGTCCTGATACCGATTATTTTCCCTCTTATGAATTAATCACAGGTGCGCCCTTTCGCGGCATGTTTTTTGAAGAAAATCTACGGAACGTAACGCAAGAAGGGATTGATTTCGTTATGAATTGTTTTTTTTCTTGCTTAGGCGAACCGTTACCTGCACGCCAGCAAAAAATACTCGTCGCACCAGCCGCAATAACCTCAAACACCAGCTCGCCTAACAACTGCGAAGAGGTTTTGCTGGATGC
>CAIUVX010000115.1 GCA_903902705.1 uncultured Methylococcales bacterium | reverse complement strand
ATGTATGGATTTGGTGGGAAGTATGCTGACGATGCAGGTGGAAGCAGTGCTAATGAAAACGTAATTGATTTATCAGACCCTGGTGCGAAAGACGCATTTGCAGGAGAAAAGGTAGGTCATGCCTTTGAAACACTGTCTCGTTACGGGGTAGTTGCAAATGCAATATATGCGGTAGCGGGTGCTATGAAGTCATTGGCTGCCTCAACTATTGAGTTTGAAGATTCGATGAAGTCCATTCAAGCGATTACGGCTTCATCTAATTCGGATATGGCAACGATTAGCGAGTCTATAAAAGAAACTGCACGAGATACTGCATTTAGCATTACAGAAATCGCAGGAGCGGTAAAACTTGTTGCTCAAGCGGGTGTAAAAATTCAAGAGATTCCCAAAGTAGTAAAAGTCATTGCAGACGTAGCTACAGCCTCAGGATCCACTATTGAAACCGTTTCAGATATTATCACTACAGCTAAAGAGATATGGGGTGATTTAGACGTTGAAACGATTGGTAACAGGGGCACAGCAGCTATGTAGATGATGCGTTCAGAACCTTGTTAATTGCGTGTTGAATCAACTCCGCAGTCAATTCCTGATTACAATCGATTAAAATATCCACTTGATCAGCGAAATTAATACCAAGAGCAGGATTGGCAAGCATCGGAATGTTGATGCCAGGAATCCCCACGGTCATTTCAGCGTAGACTTCTTGGATTAAGGAAACTGCTTGAGTGTGGTGACAGCTGAAGACAATTTCATCGTAGATTGGGGCGATTAACACAGCGTTGTGGCGTTGAAATGTACGGTTTCGCCAGAGGTTGGAGAGCACTACTTTTAGGTAATCAGCACACACGCCTTGTACAAGGTAATTGACCGAGGATAGTTCATAGCTGTGCTTTTTATCGCTTTCAAACAAACGATGAAATACGTGCTTTCTACTGCCATACAGCGTTTTGACGTAGCCTTTTTTGTGTAACTCGGCAGTCACTAATTTTTTCCAATACTCCATACCAGAGTAAGCGGTTTTTTTAGCTTGTAAAAATGAACGTGCATCATCAACGGGGATATGAAGTTGGCGAGCTAATTTAGCCGCCCCAATCCCATAATTACCACCAAATACAACACTTTTTGCTGATTTTCTAATGTTTTCATATTCCTTTCCTTTTTCAGCTCCTTGAGAGCCTTTACGAATAGATACAAACTCTTCGTAGCTACAGCCTTTAATTTGCGCTGCAACGATAGAATGCACGTCCTTTAGGTTGTTACCAACGTAACAAGAGGAAAGCTCTTTGTCACCTGATAATCCTGCAATTACGCGAAGTTCTTCACCGTCCCAATCCAAACTACAAATTAAGTCGTGACCTAATTTTTTATTGGGTAAAAAACAGCGTCTTACTTTTATACCATCTCCTTTTTTGCTAAGTTGGAGGAGATTAGGTGAAGCTCCTGTGGGACGACGAGTATCTGTTCCAACCGAATTAAACTGCGGATGAATTAACCCATCTTTAGGGTGCTTCCAGAGAGGAAACTTGCTGTAAAACAATTTGACACGAGTATCAGCTTTTTTAGCATCAAGTAGTAATTTTAGTACTTCTGCTTTCCATCCAGTCGCATCACCATAAGCTAATGCTTCTTCAATTGCTTCTTCATTGACTTGAGGTACACCTGATAATCCAAGATTTTCACGTGAATCAGAAACTTTAAAATTACGAACACGAATGGGCATTCCCAACATTCCATAAAATAGTTGCTGCATCTGCTGCGTGGAATTCAAGTTGAATTCAAATCCTGTAAGTGAAGTCTTGCCTTGTTTATGCATTGCATAGCGCGATTGCAATCGGGCAAAAGATTCCAATTTTATTTGCTCTTTTGATGTAAGTACGTCAATTACATCCGCGACAAATGCCTTTTGTTCAGGTGAATTAGCAGTTGTTTTTAATTCCGATACGAATTGTGCAATCTCATTCTTACTTTTAGCTCGAGCAGGTAAGGCATACGATTCAGCTAATAAGTTCAACGAACTTGCTGTACAAGTGAAGACAGCTGTTTTAACTGTTTTTATCAAGTCTTTGTATTTGAAACTTTCTGCTAATTCACGTTTTTTGGTTACCTCGAAGTGCTTGAACTGATTCTCGAAAAGTTCGATTAAATCTCCCCTATTTTTAATGCTAACAAGGAGCTTTGGATTAATCCATTTAAGTTCTGGGAGGGCAGCTAAATTGTCGAAAATAGAAATTTGCCTAACTCGGTGTTTCTTTAAATTAAATTCAGGTGCTATCTCTTCGTTGAACCATTGCAAAGCGTTATTTTCTAATTCAGCTATATTTTGGTTTTCCTTAAGTAATTTTCGCGCAGCTTGGATGCACTTTTTATTTAGTTCAACATCTGCACGACCTTGTGATTCTACTGCATCCCAATCCAAACTAACGCCAGAAACGTAGGCTTGGGCAAGTAGATTAACGGTTGGGAACTCATGATCACGGACAAATTCCCATGTATCTTCGATATTTAAGATGATGAAAAATAAGTCAAACAAGTGAGCTGTAACAAGGGGATCATCTGCTCCGTACTGGAAAACTTCAGCACCTGTGTAATCGCGCATCGTTTTACCCTTAGCAATCGTATCTGAGTAGGTTGCTTGAGAATAATTTAGGTAACGTTTTGATAAAGATTTTAGCCCCGAGTTTTCCATTTCATCGATATGCTGGTGCATGATTTTTGTGTCATAAGAGCTCTCAAACTGCCTGCCAAACTCCGAAAGTAATACACAATTTTCAAAATAGGCATTTTGTATGATAACTGGAGTTTCTTTGGGAATTAGGTTTAGGATCCGAACCAGTACATTTTTGCTAATGTTGTTTTCAGTATCAGCGTGGTCAAATTGGAAGTACAGCGTATGCTCAAGATGATTACCAAACGTAACACCCATGCCCGAAATTTTACTCCCAAAAATGTCAACGTATTCGCCTTTTGTTGCTGCAAGGTTAAAGCTGTCATTCTTTTCAGCCCAGGTTTCCCAATCAAGAGCCACATAAGGTGTGGTCGCTAATTTCAGTGACAAATCAGCAAGGAAGTCTGGGGTGATGTGATTTGACTGAATTAACGTCTGTGTAGGCATGTATTGATTAAATTCAGGAGCTAAGTCCTCGGCATTTAGCTTTTTTAACGCAGATGTTACGTCATAGGGGTTAGGCACACGTTTTGACCAGATTAAGCGGTTATATCCATCGGCGATTTCAGGATGAAACGTTGTGCACCTGTGTGGGTTTTTTAGGGCTTCCTGAGTAAGTTGTACGGTGACGTATGCACTTGTAAGACCTACAAGATTACTGTTACCTGAATGGACGATTTTGTTGCCAGGCAACTTGTTAACAAGAAAGGCAAGGACATCTTGGGATTTTTCACCTTTTAACTGAACGCATGTAATTCCTAAGTTTGAGAGGAAATCAACAAAATCAGAATGTTGTTCTGTTACCGCAATAATTTTCCCGATGGAAGTTGAACGCATTGCGGGGTGTAAATACTGCTCGGTGAATTCTTTAACGTCTGTTGTAAGACTACTTAGGTCCCATAAAATGAATAGATCTTTTTTCACTAAAATATTCCATAATAAAGTTGAATTACTTAGATCTTATATGGGGGATTTTATTTGAATTTCAATGACTAAGGCGTATTTTTCTGGGGTATATTTTTGCTGGAGAGTTCACTAAGACGTAAGGCAGTATTGCTAACGAAGACACTATCTGGAGTTAATATATCCTCTAGTGTGTCCATAGACAGCTCTAGCAAGCGTGGTAGTCCAGCATTAATTTGAGGCTTCGCTCATTTGCCTGTGCGAAATCACCTGATATAACACGCTATACCTGACAAACGCCAATTTTAAGATGATCTGCGATTGCTGATACTCCCATCCCATTAGCTGCTAAATTGGCAATTTTTGCGTGACAAATCTGCTGTGGTTTCATTCTTTTCATGTATTTTTACCTGTGAAATAAACCAAGCCATTGATTTTATTGTATTTATACCATAAATACACTAATTAATCCGTTTTCACAGAGATAAATTTAATAGATTTTTGTTCGGCGACAATTATTTTGTCCGATTGGCGACAATTATAATCTCTCGTAAGTTGTTTTTATTTTATGACTTAGCGATGCCTTTGATGATAGATTTTGTGCAGGCTGAAGCAATGCTTATCATTAAAATTAGTTCGCTAAAAAATACCGTTTGTAATTGTCGCCGAACAGATTTTGGACATTTGGACATTTGTTGGGCGTTCATTTTTGAATGATTTGTCCTTCTGCAAGCCTTATGGCTCTAAGGATGAACAAGGTTTGGGCATAATGGACATTTAAATATAGTAAAATTATCCTTGTATTTAAAGTGTAGTTATATAGCATGAGGGAGGGGTAGGTGTGTGTATAGTGTGAAGGCGAGAAAACGAATGTCCAATGCCCAAAATCTCTGAATCCCTTGTGGGAGTAAGGCTTAGCTTGGACATTTCATCAAAAAAGAAATGTCCAAATTGGGGAAGTAGTCGCATCGACCTAATAAAGCCGATGCAACTAAATAGAATTTAAGCGGAAGGAACTGCTAATTGTATTAGAGCTGGAGTCGCACTTAACTTCTTAAAATTATCTGGTGGATTATTCGGAAGTAAATAGGAGCGTCTCGATCCTGATTTAATAATAACAAAGCCATATTGCTTAAATACCTTGTTAGCCTGGGCTACTTCAGGTCTGCTCGGCTTCTGAATCCCTATAGATTGCAATGCTTCCACAGTGGTTAATGATATTTTGCCAAAAGATTGATTTAAGCTGTCAAGGCAGAAATAGCTAACCAATTTCTCTTCCAGAGCACTAACCGTCTGATGTTGCATCTGAACGCTTTTGACCATCTCGTCTTGTTCTTTCGTTAACCACCAATTTGCGCCTCCTAAATATAGCGTCCAAATCTGCG
Organism: uncultured Methylococcales bacterium; assembly: GCA_903902705.1. Classification (GTDB taxonomy): domain Bacteria; phylum Pseudomonadota; class Gammaproteobacteria; order Methylococcales; family Methylomonadaceae; genus UBA4132. The sequence goes on along the minus strand of CAIUVX010000115.1, from coordinate 2,757 downwards.
CCCAGAATTGCTGCATATTTAATTCATGCCGTTTACATTCCGAAACCATGATGGGTATGAAACGTCTATTTCCTGTGTCATCTACCAGGAACTCCACGTGATTTACACTGGCGCAGTACGCAGTACGACGTTGGAATTCAGACGGAGTTCGGTCGTAAGGCAATCTCATGACATCTCTGGTTGCACTGAAGTGTGCCTTTATTCTGGCAATATTAGTTTTTTTACGCAGTGTTCCATCCAATTCACCAAGTTCAATAATCCCCGCGCTTATCGCTTTTTTTAGCGAGTCCTTATCGCTAGGATCTAATGTAACACCTTCTAAAAAGTACTGTCCAACCTCACGTGGCAGTAGGGATTTTAAAAATGATGTTTTCATCACACCTTGCTCACCCACTAACGTATAACAAAGTTCAAATTTAGGTGTTCCATCTAATCTACTACTTGCAGCGTCCCAAGCAGCTACGCATTGAATAAACCACGTTGTGCTGACTGACAGTACATACAATTTGTAATCGGTACGATTTTCAACATGATCATCAATTACTAAGCAGTCAACAAGTGGTTGTATTCGATCTATGCCATCCCAAGGAATACCTTTTACCCAATCCAATAATGGATTTTGTATGTTTTCATTGAACAGCACTGGCAAGTACTCGCTGGTAGATTTATCCAACTCATTTTTAGCACATAACGATCTAATTTTTTGGTACCCCGCCTCACTTGCAATATCTGACTTTTCATCTGAATCCCCAGGAAATTGAATGGACTGCTTCTTCAAAATTACGTTATAAACTACTTTAATCCCATAGCATTCCAGCATAAATCGCAAATTCTCAAACGTACTTCGGGTTACCCAAGCTTTTGCTTTAATATAAACATCAGGAGCATTTTTAGAAAAATCTTTTATGGCTTGAGATAGCGGCGTGATGTAGTGCTGGTCGTTATCCGACTCTAAATCCATTTCTACATCTTCTAAAACCTGCTCTTGCATCTTAATTTTGCAACCCGTACAAATGGAGCTGTCTAATCCACACGAATACCCAGGTGATTTTGTGAGCATGAATTGGCAGCCAAATTGCCATTCTTTAGTGTCGGTTCTACGTCCCAGCGTACTCAGTGTATCCTTTAAAGCCAACATTCTTTCGTTGAATGAAGTTACTTTTTTAGAGTCGAAGTTACATAATCCAGCTATAATTCGATCCTGTTCGTCTCCAGAAATAGAATTACCTCTTGTACGTAAGTAACGTCCGATGCTCATTTTAAGCCCATTGAAGCTGACATCTTCACGATTGAAATTTCCTTCGACGATAGCGTCAATACAACTCGGATGTTCATCGCCTGCCCAACAATCAAAACAATCATCTGCGATTATCTTGAAATGTTGTTTTTCAGCGGGTTTATTCGCTTCAATCACCGCTTCCGCGAACCAGTCAAATAAGTTTCCGCAGCATGAGTCGTCAATGTCAATTACGCTTGTTCGGGGATGAGAAACCAATTTAAAGTAGTTGTCTTCAGTCATATCAAAAACTTCTTGTTTTGATACCTGAACCTTGTAATTACCATCTGGGCGTTGTTTGCCCGCCATGCGAAGCAGGTGACGCTTGGCGTATAAATTGGTGTCAACCTCGATACCCGCAGCATCTGCTATTTTCATTGCAAGAATTTTATATGCTGCGTAAAGTTTGGTATGACCATCATAAGGCTCGTTATAAAAAACTTTTGTTTCAAGATAGCGGTCATCCACTATGAAATGGAAACCCTTACCCCCCGAAGCAAAAATTTGGTAAGCGATGTTTCTTCCGTCAAAAAACATAATTAAAGCGATTGCTGCTTTAATTATTTTTGTAATGTTCCCGTCCAAATCAATTGTAAACTCACCTTTGAATTTAGTTTCATCTGTAATCTCGATGGTGTTTCTAATTAACGGATTAACATGCCCAGCGTTTTCTTTGATTGAATCAAATTCTTCCGCTGGAATTGTTTCCCATAGTATTTTGTTGCCAGTTGAACTATAAGTTTGATACTCGATGTACCAAGACTGCTGATCTTTTGTTACTAATTTATTATGTAACGCCACGATATTTACCCCGTGTTGAGAAATTTAATTTACGCCTCAAGAGGAGAAAACCTGTGATAAAATCGCGCAGGTTGCCCTACATGAGGCAGCTATGTTTTTTAACCACCACACATTTAGATGAATGGGACGTGGTGGGTAGTACTTATTACTAAGCCTTTACAGACAAGTTCTGGAAAACTTATTTGTGTAAGGCTTTATTTTTTTTACTAACGAAGTTACGTTTTAAAGGCGTTAAATTCCTTGTCTGCCGTAACAAACAGATTCTATATTCAAAATAATCACAAGATGTAGGATTTCGTGACTTTAATTTTTGGCAACAATGAAAATCAATGAGTTAGAATTTTTGGAATCGGTGGGGATGGCATTTAATGATTTTTAATACTATTTATTCATTTAACATAATTTTAATTATGCGAATCTATATCGGGCTTACTATGCCGCTATATATTTGATTTTAAATATTAATTTATATGTCGCTTGAATTGATATTTCTTACGTGATATAAGCGAATTACGATTGTGAATTGTTGCCTTTGGTGCATGTATGAATCGGTTAAGCGAATGGTGCTGATTTCATTTTTTTTTAACTAAAATCTATATGCTGAAAATATTGTTTTTCGTTATCAAAAATTGCCACTTATGCTTTTTCATATGCTCCATTATTCTGTGTTTTTGTGTAGT
>CAIUVX010000114.1 GCA_903902705.1 uncultured Methylococcales bacterium | reverse complement strand
TGTGCATTGTGTGGTATTACAAGCAAACCATTCACGCACTCGATCTGTTTCTGCGGCCCATTTTTCAGCAACCCTTGGGGCACTTGAAGGTAATGTGTATTTACCATTTTTGATCAAGCGTATGGCTCCTTTTATGGCCCAATCTAAGACTATGGATAATTCAGTCTTAATAATTAAATCACTAATGTCGCGAATAAACTCCGGGTCTGATTCTTCAACTCTGCGGTTGAATTCAATAAAAATAAAACGATCCAAAACGGCTTGCTCTAATCCGCCAGTTTCAAAAATCTGCGGACGATTACATGCAAACAAATGCAAAGCCTTTGGGTCAAAGGACTCATCCTGGACATATTTTTTGCCAGCTAATACTTTCTCACCGCAAATTGCGTGCTTGAAATCACTCATATCTGCACCTGTGCGCGGGGTTTCTCCTTTAATATTCACCATAGCTCCCCTTAAGGTTGCCAATTTGTATGTATTACAGAAATCCCCAAGTCCTATATTGCTAATCGAATCCTTTGGAAACAATGCAGTAATTATATTTAACAATTGAGTTTTTCCGTTTCTGGCTGTTTCCCCCCAAAACATAAAAGCCTTGCGATAGCGTGTGGCTTGGCTTGTTAGTCCAGCGCCAACTCCTTCGGCTATCACCATTGCTTTTTCTGCCCCATCTTCATCATTGCCAAATGCTGTTTTTAAAAATTTGTAAAAAAGACTTTTTTCTATTTCCTCTTGAGAGACCGGTTTGTAAGATAGGGGTAACACGTGGCGATGATAAAATCTTGGGTGATGTCTCAATAATTCTGATTCACCATTATCACTTATCTTTAAGAGCCCATTATCTAAATTAATACCAGCCAATGGTTCTTCTTTAAAAAAAGAAGACAACCTTTCTGGATCAGATAAAACCAGGTTTATAAGCTTAGTTGGGCCTGATATTTCTGAATCTTTTGAAACGGGTTTTGGTAACTTGTTTACTTCTCTTGCTATAAACTTGTCATCCTGTGCAGCCCATCTCTTACCATCAAAAATTAAGACTTGGCCACTAACGATGACAGCCGGCCCATAATTCCTAGCTATAAGTTCCAGACCACTTTGCGCGATATCTGAATGGTTGTAGCTTTTTTCTCCAGTGCATACAGTGATAGGAGGTAAAATTTTATTGTTGGTGAGCTGGCGTCTTACTACACTCAGCCCTTCTAAATTTGCCAAATCATTAAAATCTTTAGATTGAGGGTGTTTGGCAGCAAATATCGGCTCAATAAAGATGCAGTTGTCTGCTTTTTTACCAGCCTCTCTAGACGTCTCGTCAGCGTCTCCAGCGATGACAACTTTGAGACTCCAACACTGTCTGTGGAGTTGAGTCACAATATACGGTATGTTGGCAGCGCCACCAGCCACTATTGTAGTAACCCCTACTGCCTCATAAACACTACACGCTGCTGAAAAGCCTTCACAAATATAGACTAAGCGTGCGTCTTTCTTTAATTCCCCTAATTGGAACCAAGATACACCTTTCTTAACCCCGGTAAGGAAACGTTTAGTGCCAGAGCTGGTAATACTTTGTAGTGTTCTTAAACGATAAAAACTATCAAAAAAAGGAATCAGTAATATATCACCTAATTGCTTTACACCTGGGTGTACCCCTATGGATTTTCTTACTAAATAAGGATGATCAAGATACGCAGTATTGGCTTGGTAATAAATTGATAATTTTTTTTCAGTCTCAACCTTATCCTCTTCCTCCTCTGTGAAGAGTGAATTGTTGGAAGTAATGTCTGTTGGCTGAAATTCAGCCCCATCACCGCCCTTGGTAAAATCTCGTACATACCCTATGACCCCATTCCATCGGTATAGCGCCGATTTGTTATCCTCATTCTTTCCTTCCGCTGGTATTCTGATCTTTTTGCCAGAGGCGTTGAGTTTTTCTGGTAAGTCTAGGCCGTACGCCTTTGCAAATGTTCGGAATTGTTCCTCAAATGGAATAGTAGACTGCACTTGTTCTGCAGTATTTTGATTACAAATCGCTACATTTTTTTCTGACAATTCTGCTTGCTCTATATTGGTATGTTCTACTAAAGCTAGCGGCGCTATAACAGCTGGCACATTATTGTCTTGTAAGTTTGTATCTTGTATTTTTTGACTTGAATTATTATTTTTAACCATTATACAATACTCTCACTGTTGAAGCTGGCGCCGTTATTGGAGCCTTTAACTTTCGTAACCTTTTTCATTTGGTTGGTATGCACAATGAAAAGGGTTACGATTTTGTTTCATAAATGAGTCTAGGTATTTAAACTCTGTTCATCCTTAAACGTAGACGTTCGTACGCAGCTGTTTAAGAATTCTGTCAAAACCTCACTCTCATAGAGGATTTTTTTTCCTATCCTGTAAAAGCGAGGGGGTAAGCCAAGCTGCCGCCGTTTTGCTAATGTAGAGGCCTTTAAGCCTATTACTAGCGCCGTTTGTTTGGGAGTTAAAAGATTGTGTTTAGGAATTTCAGTCATAATATTTCTTTCCTTTTAGTTATATTACTTGCTCTATTTTCAAGTAATAGTGCATCTAGTAAATCTGTTGCTTCTAATTGCAGATTGATTAGTACCATAATGACTGCAGCTCGATCGTAATACAAGAAAAAAAATTAATGAAAATCCAAATAATCTTCATTTTAGTATGAAGGGTTATTGACCGTATAAAAAAGAATGATTAAGCTCTTTTTTGAAGATAAGCATTAAGGAGCCTTAAATTGAGTACAGCCGGAGAGAAAATTAGGATGTTAAGGGTAAGTAAAAGATGGTCCCTGGAAGATCTGGCAAAAATTACCTCTTTGCACAAAACTTATATTTGGGAGCTCGAAAACCGACCTAACAAAAAAATAGATATGGAAAAATTAGCAACTATTGCAGAAGTCTTCGGAGTAACTGTTAGTTCTCTTGTTGATCAAGAAGTTGTGCCTGAAGAAGACGCTCAAGAAAAAGGATTTTTTCGTAAATTTAAAAAATTGGATGAACGAGACAAAAAAATTATAGATGATATTATGAAGTCTTTAGGCCAGCATAAATCATGACAGAAATGCCAAACACTCCTGAAAAGTGGGCAATTCAACTTACAAAAGCGATTAACCAAATTCATAAATTGCATGGTACAGAGCAATTTCCAGTTAATGTAAGAGAAGTAGCCCTTGAGTTTTCAAAGCAATATTACCCTACTTCTCGAATATCTGATGTCGTCAAAAGCGATTCTTTATCGAGAGGTATTGAGGGGACTTTACAGCCAGGAGACAATAATGAGTGGGCTATTATCTATAGAGCAACAGGATGCCAAGGCAGAGACAATTTTACAGTTGCTCATGAACTTTTACATTATTTATTACACAGAGACGTGGCGCCAAAGGATGGCTTTTTTTGTTCAACAGAAAAAGTTGAAAATTGGCAATTTCCGATTGATATTGAAAGAGAAGCTAACAGGTTTGCCGCCTTTCTTTTAATGCCTTTTGATGATTTTAGAACCCAAATTGGAAACATCCCAATTTCATTGGAGTTAATTGATCACTTAGCCAATCGTTATCAGGTATCTAGAACGGCTACTATGCTTAGATGGTTAGAAGGTTGTGCTAAAAGAGCTAAACTTGTGTACTCCATTGATGATCATATTTCCTGGCATTATTGCAGCAAAGGGCTTTTAAAATCATCTGCCTATAAAAATCCTAAAAAAGTAACCTTACCTGTTCCTGAGCAATCTTTAATTTACACAATGGGAGGAGGTTCTTCTATTTTACACCCTTTAGGCGTTTGGGCAGAGGAAGAAGAGGTTCAGGAAATTAGTTTTTCCTATGTGAATAATGGTCTCAAGATTGGGGTTCACCTCTTGATATACCCTGATGAAGCAATTATTGATAATTCATCCCCCCTTTGTCGTATTTTTGACAACGATGATGAGTCGATGATGTTTGATGGGCACAAACTCAAATGGTAGGCTTGTAGCAATTACCTTGTAATCCCAGGGTTAAGGATTTTCCATGCATCCTTAAACGCAAGCCTAGTTAAGTCAGCTGTTTGTTTTGCAGATCAAACCAGAACTCTAGGTCTTGATTATCGTCTCTGCTAGAGACTAGCCGGTAGTTACATCCGATACGGTTGTAAGCGTTGAGACGTTTCATTAATGTCTTTTTGATAAACTTTTGGCCTTGCTGCGGAGTTTCAAAGCCATACCGAAGCTGATGTCCTGCTGTGCCCCATTTTCCATAAAAAATGCTAACAACCCATATTTTAAACAAGCCATTTTGAATAGAGATGGTGTAATCGCGATCAAGATTTTTTTCCGCTAGACGAGCTCGCAAGGTAATGGATGGCATGAAAGACTTGGCAATTCTAGTTACAAAATCAACTTAGGTAGTTAATCAGAAACACCAGGTATCAGCAAGGTTCCTGTCCTGGTCTCTAAGGTATGCCTCTAGATTTAGCCCATAGACATTGCGAAATCTGCCTACCGTTCAAATTGGCTCTGATGGCCGATTCTGCCGTTGTCACGGGAGTTTTCAAAATTGCCGCGAATCGGC
>CAIUVX010000113.1 GCA_903902705.1 uncultured Methylococcales bacterium | reverse complement strand
AGTCAGATAGCCAACGGGAGCAAACTCATACAATTCAAGATAATCTTGCCGCGATTCTGCCAACGCCTCGTTAGATTGGCGTAAGTTCTCATTTTGCATTTCCAGTTCAATTTGATGAACCTGAAGTTCGTAGAGTAATTTTTCAGCAGAGAGAGTCGCAGAATTTGTTATCGGAGCTTGGTGAAGTTGTTTCACAGCGACGGCGCGTAGTGAATTATTTTGTTGGCTCATGCTTTTATAACCCACGAAATATGGAAGGTTGGTATAGTTGGGGCAGTATTTGTGATTACAAAACCGTTCGCGCTGAGCTTGTCGAAGGGTGGACGGTTAAGCCGTTCATGGTTCGACAGGCTCACCACGAACGGCTTAACCTTGTTCCAAATACCAGAAAACTTTTGTTCATCTACTTACCAGCTATTCATCCAACGTGGATAAAAAGCTATAAAGACTATCGGTGCCACCATTCAAGCCTAATTTTTTGCGAATATTTTTACGGTGTATGCCAATCGTACCCGATGAAAGTTGTAAAGTAGTCGCGATCATCTTGGTGGATAGTCCTTGCCTAACCATTGATGCCACTTGGATTTCAGCAGGTGTTAGCTTTTGGCAGATATTGGACAATTTGTTACTCCGCCCATAGGTGGTTACCACTTGTTCTAAATTGTTTTGAATAATATCGATTAAATGTAGCTGATCTTTATAGTTAACACTTTTTTTTAACTTTTTCAAAAAAGGTATAACCGATCCTTCTACATCGCGTGACAGCGTGTCTTGTGTTTCGGTTTTGTCCGTTTCTCGGTGTTGGAGAAACACATCCAATGCGGTATTGATTCTTTTCGCGTCTTCTTTGCTTTTTTGCAATTCCTCTTGGGTGTTTATGACCATACACTCCAAATGCTGGCGTGACTCTAATAATATTTGTTCCGCGTGTTTTTGTAAGCTAATGTCGGTGAAAGAACCGACATAATGCGTGATGCAGTCATTGCTATCAGTAACGCTGGCAATAGTCAACCAAACTGGGAATATCTTACCATTCTTATGTTTATCCCAGATTTCGCCTTGCCAATAACCGTCGCTTGCTGTGGATGCCAAAATGTCTACATAAAAATCCTGATCATGCATCCAAGAGCGCAGAAAGAATGGGGTCTTTCCTATGATTTCTTCGGCAGAATAGCCTGTGATTTTAGTGAATGCTCGATTCGCACTGATGATTACTCGGCGTGCATCAGTGATTATAATCCCCGCCTGTGTTTCAAAGGCAACGGCAGAAATGCGTAACTGTTGCTCAGCTTTTTTGCGTTGAGTAATGTCAATCAGGGTGATGCGTAGCGAGAACTCCTCGTCCTGTTTTACTAAGCAATCGAGCTGGGCGATTAAAGATGAATTATCGGTAGGGCGCAGTGTCAGTTCAATGCGTTGTTTGCCTTGGTTTCGTTTGCAGCTCAGAAAAAAATGATGCCAGCGGTCTTTATCTTCGTGAGCAATGTAAGTCGCAAAATGACGGTCAAGCAGTTTTGCCCGCATTACCCCGAATAGGGTCGTTGCGGTGAAATTGGCTTCGGTGATGAGGCAATCGCTATTGAGGGTAAGATACCCTACAGGGGCGAATTCGTATAAATCAACATAGCGGTCGCGTGCTTGCTCTAATTCCTGTTGCGCTCGTCGTAATTCTTCATTCTGCATTTCCAATTCAATTTGATGCACACGCAATTCGTGCAGTAGTTGATCGGTTGAGATGACATTGGGGATGGGCTGAGCCGATTCCAGTTCCAGTTCTTCTTCCGCTCTTGCCCGCAATTGTTGGGCTAGCTGCTGATAAATGTCGTCAATCTTATCATTCATAAATAGCTTCCATTGATAATAGAATCAGTTGTAACAATCCTGTGTCGCTGACAACACGACGGGCATTGAGTCGTAATTTATGCTGATTGATAACGGGGAAATCGTGTTCCAGTTCATAGTTTTGAACTATTTTATTGTGTTGCAATGTATCGTCTAATAGTTTACGCAACTCAGGAATATCAAGCTGTTTATTGTTAAGATGATAAATTGTTCGCCCCACAGTGTCCTCTGGGTTGACGTGAAATAGCGTGTAAAATGACGGGCTAGCAGAAATAACGTTCAGATTGCTATCAAGTATTAAAAATGGTTCACGAATAGTATTGACAATACCTTCAGCCAATAACATTGTATCTTGGTTTACTATGGTTTTGATGCGGGTGCTAATATCAGTAAAGGTCAACACCACGCCGTCAATCATATTGTCCAACGTGCGGTAAGGTTGAATGCGGGCTAACAGCCAAGTATTACTGTCAAGGTGTATTTCACGCTCGAATGGAATCAGTGAATCCAACACCTGTTGTGCAGCAAATAGCAAATCATCTGTTGCCACCACGCTTTTAATATCAACTAAGGGTCGCCCCACATCGGTGGCAACCAATCGATACAATCGCACTGCCTCACGCGTGAAACGGCGAATTTTCAACTGTACATCCAGAAAAATAATACCGATATTGACGTTATCGAGTAAGTTTTTCATGTCGTTCTGCATTTCCGCCAGTTGCTCAATTTTGGCTTGCAGTTCCGAATTGACGGTAATGAGTTCTTCATTCACCGATTGTAATTCTTCTTTGGAGGTTTCCAGCTCTTCGTTGGTGGATTGCAATTCTTCATTAGTCGATTGCAGCTCTTCATTGGTAGATTTGAGTTCTTCGTTGAATGCCTGCTGTTCTTCAATACTAACTTGATAGTTTTCTTTCAATAACTGTAATTCACGCTCCAATTCACCAATACGCGTGAATTCAGAGGCTTTAGTGACTTTTTTGCGCGACGCTTTTGGGCTGTTGATGTCTTGAAAACTCACCAGTAACTGGCTCTGCCCGCCCTCGGAATCTGGCAGTGGACGAACACTCAGGCTAACGGTACTGAATCCACCATTGGTTTTGACCTGTACTTCTCTATTCAGCGTGAGCGTATTATTACTGCTAGCCGCGTGAATAGCTGCGTGTAATTCCAGAGTCAGTCCCTCGCGTGCCATGTCAATAATGTTGAGCGATGCTAACCCCAGCGCGGGACGCAGGTATCTACCCGTATCGCCATGCACATACAAAATATCACCCTTAGCATCGATAATCACCGATGCGGGCGCGAAAAATTGCGCCAATATTCTGGGGGCGGTATCGGTAAAGTTGATGTTTTTGTTAGGCGGTCTAATTTTTTCGACTAACTTAGACTTGCGTTGTTCTGAAAATGTTGGTGGCAGAGCTGTCAGTAGATGGGTGGATAGTAAAGACGGTATGGCGCGGTAAAATTTCCATTTGCGGTCAAGTGTTGAAAACAGCTCGGTATAATTGCCGATACCTTCCGACGGTGATAGAAACAGCACGCCATTGGGATTGAGCGCATAGTGAAAAGTCGGAATCAAACGATTTTGTAATTCAGCTTCCAGATAAATCATCAGATTGCGGCAACTCAATAACTCCAGTTTGGTAAACGGTGGGTCTTTAATGACGTTTTGAATGGCGAATACCACCATCTCACGGATGTCTTTTTTGATGCGATAGCCAGACTCTTCTTTAATGAAGAAGCGATTTAATCGATCTGGCGTGACATCTAATACGATATTGGGTGCATAAAAACCTGTGCGGGCGATAGAAATCACATCTTCATCCAAATCAGTGCTGTATATCTGCACTTTAAATTCGCGATGAGTTTTAGTCATAAATTCGCGTAGCAATATGGCAATCGAGTAAGCTTCTTCGCCCGTCGAGCAACCTGCTACCCACGCACGAAAGACAAAATCATCAGATTTATCAGCACACAAAGAAGGAAGAATGCTATTTTCAAGCACCGAAAACGCCTCGGTATCACGGAAAAAACTGGTGACATTAATCAGCAATTCTTTGAATAAAATCCGTGCCTCGGCTAGATTTTCTTTCATATAACGCGCATAAACGTCAATGTTGTCGATATTATGTTGCAACATTCGCCGTTCAATGCGCCGCCCGATAGTGCTTTGTTTGTATAAGGCGAAGTCATGACCTGTAGTGGCGCGTAATTGAAGCAGTATGTGTTTTATGCCCATTGCTGTTTTGGAAGGCGGAGTGTTCTCAATATGCAGGGTAATGTTACGCATATCAGCTTGCAGTGTTGCCCACATTCTATCGATAGGCAGGCTATGAGTGGCATAACCCGCATTAATCACGCTAGTTGGCATTCCGTCATATTTAGCCGTGCCAGGTTCTTGCACTAACACAATACCACCCATACCATGAATAGCTCGCGCTCCTTGTGTGCCGTCAGTTCCTGTACCAGATAGAATAATGCCGATGGCGTTTTCTTGCTGATCGTCCGCCAATGAGCGCAAAAAATTATCAATCGGCAAGCGTTGCCCGCGTGGCGCAACGGGTACAGTCAGTTGCAATTCACCATGAAAAATTTCCATATCCCGATTAGGTGGAATGATATAGACATGATTGGCTTCAACAGGGAGTTGATCCAGTGCCTCAATCACAGGCATGGTGGTGGAACGTTGCAAAATTTCCGTGAGCAAACTGCCATGACTGGGATCAAGATGCGGCACTAACACAAAAGCCAGTCCGCTATTCGCGGGCATAGCATGAAAAAATTGCTCAAAGGCTTCTAAACCACCCGCTGACGCGCCGATGCCAACAATAGGGAAATTCGTATTGGCGATGTGCGGCGTGGCATCGGTGGTTTTTTTAGTGGTCATAAACAGCAATCAATAAAGAAGGTAATGGAGAATTTTGAATTCAGCTTATGCTACACCATAAAAGCATAGGTATCTACACAAGTGCTATTACTCCTTCTCCAGAGGGAGAAGGTTGGGATGAGGGGAAATGTAAACACTTGATTTTATTCTCCTCACCCCAACCCTCTCCAGCAGGAGAGGGAGTTTGGGGTTTTTATAAGCCATTTTTGAAATTATAGCTAACGTGGAATGAACGCGGTTGTGTTGTTAAAATCAGGCTTGTGGTATAATTGACACTTTTAATTGCTTGGATTAAACACAATGGCTAAAGAAGATCAAATTGAAATGGAAGGTAAGGTGATTGACACCCTTCCAAATACTATGTTTCGTGTACAACTAGAGAACGGTCATGTTGTAACCGCTCATATTTCAGGAAAAATGCGCAAGCATTATATTCGTATTTTGACGGGTGACAGCGTTAAAGTTGAAATGACTCCCTACGATTTATCTAAAGGTCGTATCACTTTCCGTATGCGTTAATTCCATCTTGCGATGGAATTAACGCTATCGTTCTAGTCTGGTAAATAGTCTCTGTTCAAGGTTTGTTTCAAAGTGAAAGGCGATTCATTGGGGAAAGTAGACTTGGATAAATTAGTTTCCTTTACTGCAAATAAAATCGCTTTGGTGTAGGCTTTTTCGAATTGTTGTTCTAGCTGATATTTTAAACTAGGGTTGTCTTGTATTAAGTCACTAACCTCTAAACGCTGTTCTTCAATAGTTGCAATCCAACTATTGCCGCGTCTTTCTGGTTGATACACCCATTTCAATAAATGCCCCAGTAATAAAGTCAGCCTATGAACCAATTCGCGCTTTTCACGCGCCCCCATGTTTTCTAATTCCTCTATCAAATAATGAACATCTAACACACGAACATTCCCCGATTTTAAAATATCGGCTTGCTGTTTTGTCCATGCGTAAAAATCTTGTTCATGTAAAGAGGTCATTAGTTACTGCGTCCTTTAGTCAGAAACAACCAGCTCTTTGCTTTCTATGGCAAAAGCCAGTTCATTATTTTCCACATAAATTCTAACGTGTCCACCGTGCGCGAGTTTGCCAAATAGCAGATCATTAGCCAGAGGTTTTTTAATTTTCTCTTGGATTAATCGCGCCATCGGTCTTGCGCCCATTTTTGGATCGCAACCGTGTTCAGCTAACCATAAGCGGGCTTCGGTATCCAGAGCAAGGGTGACTTGTTTATCGGATAATAAGGCTTCTAATTCAAAAATGAATTTATCCACTACATAGCCAACGATAGAAATATCGAGGGGTTTGAATTGAATAATGGCATCTAAACGATTACGAAATTCGGGTGAAAAGCCTTTTTCAATCACTTTTAAGCTATCGGTGGCGTGATCTTGAGAGGTGAAACCGATAGAAGCGCGACTGCCTTCTGCCGCACCTGCATTAGTAGTCATGACCAGAATGATATTGCGAAAATCCGCTTTACGTCCATTATTGTCGGTTAATGAGCCATGATCCATCACTTGTAACAACAGGTTAAAGACATCAGGATGGGCTTTTTCCAGTTCATCCAGCAATAAAACAGCGTGCGGATGTTTAGTGACTTGTTCAGTTAATAAACCGCCTTGGTCAAAACCAACATAACCAGGAGGTGCGCCTATCAATCTTGAAACCGTGTGACGTTCCATGTATTCGGACATATCAAAACGAATTAACTCTATGCCTAATACTTTCGCTAATTGGCGGGTAACTTCGGTTTTTCCAACACCCGTAGGCCCTGCAAAAATAAATGAGCCGATGGTTTTTTGCGATTCCCTCAGTCCAGCGCGTGATAATTTGATAGCAGAGGCTAAAGCATTAATGGCTTCATCTTGACCAAACACCAGCATTTTTAGATTTTTCTCTAAGTTGCCTAATTTATCAATGTCGTTAGATGACACTGATTTAGCAGGTACTCTGGCTATTTTAGAGACAATTTCTTCTATATCAACCGCTTCAATCAGTTGTTTACGCAAGGCTTTTGTCGCCATGCGCTGTTTCGCACCTGCTTCATCAATCACGTCAATAGCTTTGTCGGGCAAATGTCTATCGGTGATATAACGGTCAGATAATTCAGCCGCTAGACGTAAGGCTTCGGGTGTATATTTAACGTCGTGATGTTGTTCAAAACGGGATTTCAAACCTTTCAAAATCAAAATGGTGTCTTCAACTGAAGGTTCAAGAACATCAATTTTTTGAAAACGGCGAGCTAAGGCGTGGTCTTTTTCAAAAATACCGCGATATTCTTGATAAGTGGTCGAACCAATACAACGCAACTGCCCCGAAGCGAGTACAGGTTTGATTAGGTTGGACGCATCCATCACCCCACCAGAAGCAGAACCTGCACCAATGATGGTATGAATTTCGTCTATGAACAAAATCGAATCAGGTTCTTTTTTCAAGTGACTGACTAAGGATTTAAGGCGTTTTTCAAAATCACCACGGTATTTAGTCCCTGCTACTAACGCACCTAAATCGAGTGAATAAATCACGCTGTTTTTTAGCACTTCAGGGACTTCGCCTTCCACTATTCGTTTTGCTAAGCCTTCAGCAATCGCTGTTTTACCCACGCCTGCTTCACCGACTAATAACGGATTATTTTTACGGCGACGGCATAAGGTTTGAATGGTGCGCTCGATTTCTAGCTCTCTACCAATCAATGGGTCAATACGACCTTGTCGCGCTTCTTCATTCAGATTAGTGGTGTATTTTTCTAAGGGACTACTGGAATTATCTGGATCAGCTTGATTAGCGTCTGTATTGCGCTCGTCAGCTTCGGAATCTTGATCCATTTTTGTCGTGCCATGTGCCAAAAAGTTGACTACATCGAGGCGGGTTATTTCTTGTTTATTCAGTAAATAAACCGCGTGTGAGTCTTGCTCACTGAACAGGGCAACAAATAAGCTCGCGCCTGTCACTTCTTTTTTATCAGATGCCTGTACATGAAATACTGCACGCTGTAATACGCGCTGAAATCCCAAGGTCGGCTGAGTCTCGCGTTGTACACCTTCGGAAATATACGAAATAGTCTCGTCAATAAATTGCGTCAACTGTCCGCGTAGCATTTTAATATTACAAGCACACGCCTTCATAATGGTTTCGGCCGCCGCATTATCTAGCAATGCCAGTAACAAATGCTCTACCGTGATAAATTCGTGACGTTTATCACGCGCGTTTTTAAAGGCGGTGTTTAGGGTAACTTCAAGTTCTTTACTTAACATAAATGCTCCACTTTATACTTCTTCCATCGCGCACAACAATGGATGCTGATGTTCACGAGAATATTCGTTGACTATAACTACTTTAGTTTCTGCTACATCTTTACTGTATGTACCGCACACTCCCACTCCTTGCGTATGTATTTGTAACATGACCTGTGTCGCTTTGTCCTCAGGCATCGCAAAAAAATCCATCAGAATTTCAATCACAAAATCCATAGGCGTAAAATCATCATTTAATAAAATCACCTTATATAAAGGTGGTCTTTGTAGCTGTGGTTTAGCTTCTTTAGTTGCTAAATCATCGCCATTATCATCAAGTGGATCAAAATCGGACATAGTTACTGCTACACAAAGTATGTTAACGGCATTAACATAATGCCAATAGTAGTGTAATTCAAGCATAAATCTACTTAGTAGAGTGCGAGGAAAGCATTATAAATGCGCTAATTACATTAAGAATGAGGTGTAAAACATTGTATTAAAGAGTTATAGTTACTCAGAAAAAACTTTTTTGGCATGAAAATATTTTATTCACCGAACAATATTAGTAACTGATTGACGCGCTGATAATCGGGTTTATCGTGATACACGCCGCTCATAGGGACATCGGGCAACATACCACGCACGAACAAATAACGCACACCGCCAAAATGTTGTTCGTAGTCATAATTAGGCAGGCGGTTTTGTAAATACCGATGCAGTACCACAGTATAAAGCCAATATTGCAAACCGTAGTTATGTTCACGCATAGCGAGGGTTAAATTGCCGTCATCGTAGTCAGTTAAGAAATTAGTTTTATAATCCATTACATAATAACGCCCTTGGTATTCACAAATCAGATCGATAAACCCCGTTAAATAACCGCACATTATTTTACTGCTTAACACTTGATAAGCAGGCGTAGCTTGCAAAATATCATTGATTTTCTGAACATTTATTTCCTGCATAGCTAAATAAAACGGCATTTCTTTTAAGCATTGAGATTCTGGTAAATTCATTAAACAAAAATCTGGATCATTATTCGATAACGGTGTTTTCACTACCTTTTCCAATAGATCATCGAGTAATTCAGGACGGTCAAGTTTTAAGCTATAACGTTGACAGGCTTTTTCGCGTAAGGTGATACTGCCTTTACGTTGTGCCAACGCACTAAACGCATTATTTTCTAGCAAATCATGAACTGCGTTGCCTGTATGCGCACCTTTGGGTAAATCTTTAGCGGTGAGAAGTCGCGGCGTGGATAACTCGATTTGTTCGCGGGCTTTATCTTCGGGCAATTCTGGTGCGCTATGTTCGCTTAATGCAGATAGGGCGGTGTAGCTACTCATTTGCCAGTAGCTATATAAAGACGTTCGTAGCCGTTGGTTGCCGCGTAATGAAATTGTTTTTTGCTGTTTTTTATAACTTCCTGTCGGTTCATTGACCGATTCTAATAGCTGATAAACAAAACTTTGCGGTTGTGCTTGCTCAAAACTTTGCAACTTGGCTTGTTGCTGAACAAAATCACCGTCAGCAAAATCCATTAGCGATGCCAACGCCGACGCATTTGGTTTGTTTTCTGAACGCACATTCGCCCAAGTAATATAACAGCGGTATTTAGCACGAGTGACTGCCACATAAAATAAGCGCACATCTTCCGCGTGTTCTTCGATGATGGCTTGTTGGCGGTGTTGCTCAAAATAGGGTGAACCCAAATCAACAATTATTTTGCCATTATCATGGCAGGTGATTAATTCACGCTCGCTGTGTAAACGATCATTGTGTTGCCCAAGGCAGGGGCAAAAAACAATCGGATATTCCAGTCCTTTAGAGCGGTGCATAGTGACAATCTGCACTGCATCATCATCACTTTCCAGCCGTAATTGCTGGGCTTCGGATGCGCTGGCTTTGTGGATGGACGCTTGCAACCAATCCAGTGTTTTATTAATGCCGAGATGGTCATTGATAGCGGCTTGATGTACCAGTTCAATCAGATGGTAGATATTGGTTAACTGCCGTTCTACTTGGGTGGTATTGGCAAGCTGTAAGCGGATTTTTTCTTGAGTAAGCAAGCGTTGCATCATCGCCATTAAGCCCAGTTTTTGCCACTCTTGGTAATAACTTAAAAACCGCGCCATCCATTCATCTAATGCAGTTTCATCATTAAACAGCGCGTACAAACGTTGCAAATCCAAGGCAAACCAGTGCAGGGTTAAGGCTTGTTTCAGTAAACCGCTGTCGCTAGGATTTGCTACTGCCTGTAAAAGCGTATGCAGTTCACGCGCTTCTGGGCTAGTAAAAATAGACTCCACGCTGTTCAACACCGCAGGTACGCCCACGTCACGCAAGGCGATTTGATAATCTTGCGCTTGTTTATTGCTTCTAACCAATATGGCTATGTCTTGCGGTTGTACGCTATGATTTTTGGGCTGTAATTGATAGGATTGCAGTAATTCGACAATTTCATTACACACCGCGATACGAATTTCTTTTTCAGCATCGCTTTTTCCCCAATAGCCTGTTTTGCTATCGCTAGGTGATAATTGCCATAACACCATCGGCGCAACTGGGCTGGAGTCCAAAACAAGTTTTGGACGGTAATGCAATTCACCATCGCTTGCTGATTTAGCGGGTTCAACTGCATGAAATGCTAATTCATCCAATATAAACGGATTATCGCGTTGAAATAGCGCGTTCACCGCCTCAACTAATCGCGGATGTGAACGCCAGTTTTTTCCTAAGGTAAAGTGATAATCGGCTTGTTTTTGTGCTGCCAGATAAGAAAAAATATCTGCACCGCGAAATTTATAAATCGCCTGTTTGGGATCGCCGATTAAATATAAAAAATGGCTGTCCACTCCAAACACCGTAGAAAAAATAGCCCATTGGCTATTATCAGTATCTTGAAATTCATCAATCAACGCGGCAGCAAAACGCTCACGCAATTCGTTGGCAAGTAAATCAGCTTTATCGCCTGTTAATGCGTCAGATAAACGAGTAATTAAATTATCAAACGACAATACATTCAGTTGCTGTAATCGCTTATCCAAGTCAGCGCGTAGCGTTTCTAATAACGAACGGCGCAAGACTAAAGTCACTTGCTGGACAGCATTAGCAAGCGCGTCAAAAGGCAAGGTATCAATGGCTAACTGAGCAAGATATTCGGTTTTACGTTCTATGGAAGTTTGGGTTTTTGAGGCTCTAAATTTATTACCATTTAATCCCGCTTGTAGACCGTCATGAGTGAACAAAGCCAAACTTTTAGCATCAGGAATTTGTGTGCTACGTCCATGTAACCAGTCGTTTAATAGGGGATACGACACTTTATAAGCACTGCAATAACTAGCATTAAATTTTTCATCCTTAAAACCCGCTTGTAGCGAATTTGAAAAAGCACTTAGCGCGACTTTTGCTTCATCCACTACGCTCTCTAATTCCTGCAACACCTCATCTAAATCCTGATAATCTGGATACACCACCACATGATCGACAATTCCATTAATGCTAGCTAACAAAGCGTCAGGCGTTGAATAATCCGAAATCAATACCGCAAACTGCCATTGATTACGGCTATAAAGCTGTTTGCGCCAAAAATCATCAACGCACGCTTGTTTAATACTGGCTAAATCATCGGTTAATTCAGCGTCAAATAACTGCCCACTTTCCAACGCGTGTTCACGCAATACTCGTTGGCAAAAACTGTGAATGGTAAAAATACTGGCTTGATCGATGTCTAACAAGGCTTTATTCAAGCGTTGCTTGATTAACTCTGGTTCAATTGCCAGTTCATTCAACCAATTCACGATTCCTTGGTCGTTGTTATCGCTATCAAGTGCGTTCAGTATCCGTCTAGTTTCCGCTAAACGACTACGCACTCGGTCTCTCAATTCCTCGGTCGCTGCTTTGGTAAAAGTCACCACCAATATCTTTTCTATACCTAAATCCTGTTCCACCACAAAGCGCAACACCAACATCGCAATCGCATAGGTTTTACCCGTACCCGCACTGGCTTCTATCAGGTTAATACCTTGGAATAATTCAGTGTGCGCGGAATCGAAGTAGTTGTTGTGCATGAATATTTGTTATCAAAATTTAGTGACTGGCTGGTAGCGGGTTAAGCCATTTAATGACTGCCAGTCCTTTAAAGGACTGGCAGTCATTCTTAAAAGCAAAAATCACAGATTTAATACTCCACCCTACACCAACACCATATTATCACGGTGTATTAATTCGGAATCATCGGCGTAACCCAGAATTTTTTCAAATTCGCTACTGCTTTTACCTGCAATCAAACGGGTGTCGGTGTGGCTGTAATTGATGAGTCCTCGCGCTATTTCTATGCCGCTTTCATTTAAACAAGCCACTAATTCGCCGCGTTCAAATGTGCCTGACACGGTTTTAACGCCGACAGCAAGTAGACTTTTACCTTCATTTTGTAAGACGTTCACCGCGCCAGCATCCAATACGACTTGTCCTTTAACTTGCAATTGTCCTGCCAACCAGCGTTTTCTTGCCGCAAAAGGTTCTATATCGGGTAAGAAATGCGTGCCTACAACCGCACCTGCAATGACTTCGGTAATGACGTGTTCAGCCGCGCCTGCAACTACGATGGTTGCCGCGCCAGACCTTGCAGCTAAACGTGCGGCTCTGACTTTGGTGGACATTCCGCCGCGTCCTAAACCGCTACGGC
Organism: uncultured Methylococcales bacterium; assembly: GCA_903902705.1. Taxonomy (GTDB): domain Bacteria; phylum Pseudomonadota; class Gammaproteobacteria; order Methylococcales; family Methylomonadaceae; genus UBA4132. Next base: position 56,440 of record CAIUVX010000113.1, on the reverse strand, counting down.
TATCACCTGCCATAGTGTTTAAGCGGTCATCATTAACGCTGATTTCAGAAATTAACGTGGCATCGGGATAAATGCTGGGATCACCTGTGTATAAACCTTTTTGATCGGTCAAAATAATCAATAAATCTGCTTCGACTAAATTAGCAACCAACGCGGCGAGGGTGTCATTATCACCGAAGCGAATTTCTTCGGTAGCCACGGTGTCATTTTCATTAATCACGGGTACTACGCCAAATTTCAGCAAGGTTAATAAAGTGCTACGCGCATTCAAATAACGTTGTCTATTCGCCAAGTCGTCATGCGTTAATAACACTTGGGCGGCATGAAGTTTGTGTTGCTGAAAATTATCATCGAATACGCGTACCAAGCCCATTTGTCCGACAGCGGCGGTGGCTTGTAATTCGTGTAAGGTGATTGGACGTGATTTAAGTCCTAAACGGGCTACACCTTCGGCAACCGCACCCGAAGACACTAAAATAACGTCGATGTCTTGGTGTTTTAATACTGCCATTTGGCTGACCCATTCGGCAATCGCGGCTTTATCCAAGCCTTTACCGCCTTTGGTCAATAAAGAGCTACCGATTTTAACGACCACTCGTTTAACGTTATGAAAATTTGTTCTACTCACGATTGTGTTCTCTGTTGTTTTAAATCCATTTTGTCTCGTTTCCACGAGCCACGCCACTACCCACAGTTAAGCGCGTTTGCAGATTATAAGGTATTGAACGATACTGGAGCGATTTTATAAGTATGATGGATAATAAAAGATAGCATTGAAACGTACCCAAATCACCTTAACAGGTTTATTACAAGGCATCGGTTTTCGCCCTTACGTTTATCGTTTAGCATCAACTCATAAGCTCGCGGGTTGGGTTGCTAATGACCGCGACCGTGTATTAATTGAAATTGAAGGTGATGAACAATCCCTAGCCGATTTTTTGATCGATTTACAAAATAATATCCCCGCTTGTGGTCATATTAGCGATTGTCAGCAACAGAACATTCCAGTCACTTATCAGCAAGACTTTCAATTCAAACCCAGTTTGAATACTGATGAGCTAGCCGCTGTGTTTGCTTGTCCTGATATTGTGGTATGTGACGCGTGTGTAGCGGAAATGTGTGATGCCAATAATCGCCGCTATCAACACCCGTTTATTAGCTGTTGTCATTGTGGCCCTCGTTACAGTGTGATGCACGGCTTGCCTTATGATCGTGAGCAAACCAGTTTGCGTGATTTTTCGTTGTGTGTGCGTTGTGCCGCTGAATATCAAAATCCGAATGACCGTCGTTTTTTTGCCCAAACCATTGCTTGCCCTGATTGTGGACCTCAACTTTTATTTTGTGATGGGGTTGGCAATCTTATCACGCGAGGGCAGGGCGCATTAAACGATACTATTAACGCCTTAAAAGACGGCAATATTGTTGCTATTAAAGCCATCGGTGGTTTTCAATTGTTGCTGGATGCAACTAACGCAACAGCCGTGGCAAGATTGCGGCGGTTAAAACAACGGGCAAGTAAACCATTTGCAGTGATGGTGGGTTCATTGCTTGAAGCCCAGCAACTTTGTGAACTTAACCAGATAGAACAACAGTGCTTGCGTTCTTCCGCAGCACCTATCGTATTAACCAAAGCCAAACCGCAAGCAAAAAACCTATTGGATAATGTCGCACCTAAGCAAGTGCTATTAGGTATTATGCTACCGTCTTCGCCTGTTCATCATCTCATTATGGCAGAGATTAAGCGTCCTGTGATAGCCACCAGCGGCAATCGTCACGGTGAACCAATTTGCATAGACAATCAGCAAGCCTTTGATAATTTAAACGGTTTAGCCGATTTTTTTCTGGTGCATGACAGAGCCGTATTAAGACCACTGGATGATTCGATTATCCGCGTGATTGCCGATACACCAACAGTATTGCGTCGTGCCAGAGGTTATGTACCAACGCCGATTAAATTAAAACAGCCGATAGTTACCACGCTGGCAGTCGGTGGGCAAATGAAAAATACGGTAGCCATTGCCCACCAGCATCACATTATGCTCAGTCAACATTTAGGCGATTTAGAGCAACTGGCAACAGCACAGCAACACCGCGCCACTATCGCTGATTTAAGCCAATTTTACGCACTCAAACCTGAGCAAGTTATCAGCGATAATCACCCTGATTATGTCAGCAGTGTCTATGCCCAAAGTGTAGGCTTACCGCTAAAAACCGTGCAGCATCATTACGCGCATATTTTAGCGTGCATGGCAGAACATCAACTCGAACCGCCCGTGTTAGGTGTGGCATGGGATGGAACGGGTTTAGGCATAGATAATCAGCTTTGGGGTGGTGAATTTTTACACATCACTCCAAACGGCTGGCAACGAGTCGCTCATTGTCGCCCATTTCCATTAATCGGTGGTTTTGCCGCGATTAAAGAACCGCGTCGTGCCGCGTTGGGTTTGCTTTATGCCAGTTTAGGCGATGAATTATTCAGCGGTAATTATGCTGATTTACTCAGTGCGTTTTCAATAACTGAACTTAAATTACTACAGGGTATGGTCAAAAAACAACTCAACTGCCCGATGACCACCAGCATTGGACGCTTGTTTGATGCCTTTGCCAGCTTGCTAGGTTTATGTCAAATAAGCGATTTTGAAGGACAAGCGGCAATGGCATTGGAAGCTTGCGCAATCGATGAAAAGGTACACAATGCGTACCCAACAAGCTTAATTGAAGCAGAGTGTTTAATACTGGATTGGCAACCTTTACTCACTGCCGTGTTAACCGATTTAAACCAAGCCAGCCGTGCAGAAATCGCCGCCCGCATACATCATAGTCTAGCCAATTGGGTATTTACAATTGCGGAAAAAATGAACGCTACCCGCCTAGTGTTAAGCGGCGGCTGTTTTCAAAATGCTTATTTAGTCGAAGCTATTGTTAAAGCAGAACAAGCACAGCACTACACGTTATTTCGTCATGCGACTATTCCACCGAATGACGGCGGTTTGGCATTAGGACAGATTTATGCGTATTGTTGTGGCGACTCTATTCAATGAATAGCGTATAAGTTTGTATCATTGGTCACATTTTTTTAAAAATGTAACTAAAATTTCAATGCGTAATGCAATAGATGTGTTTATCGCCCATAGTCATTAACAATCATCAACTTATAGAGGATACTCCAGACCATGATTAATTTAGATGAAATTGAACAATTAGATAAAGAAGTACAAGAGCAAACCGAATTGTTAAAAGCCAATACCGATGGTTTAGAAAATGAGCTTAAACAGTTTAAAGAGGTGAATGAAGCCTTGAGTTTTCTGGAATTGGAAAATGCCGATTTAGAACAGCGTTTAGCAGCTACTGAAGTGAAATACACTGAGTTGCAAAAGCAAGTTGTGGAATTAGAAGGAGTCATTAACAAGCGCGATAGCGTCATGAAAATGTTATTAAAAACGGTCGGACAGTTAAACACCAACGTAACTGAAATAAGAAATTCTTTAGTCACTCGAAATAATTGAAACATGACTAAAGTTGAGAGCTAGTTTGATTTACTGCATACTGTGTTTTCTTGTACAAGTTAACCTGTAAGAGTCATTTTTTAAGGAGAAGTTATGTTTATCTTTGTTCGTGTAGTGAGTTTACTACTGTTAGTGATGTGTGTAAGTGCTGCTCAAGCGGTGAGTTTTGATTGTCAAAAAGCCAAAACTTTTATCGAAAAAGCGATTTGTCAGAATCCAGATTTGTCTGATCTGGATGACGAACTAGGTTCACAATTTCAATTGGCGTTGACCGATAACAAAAATCCCGACCTTTTCAAAAAACAGCAACTGGCATGGTTAAAGCAACGGAATACCTGTCAAACCGTTGATTGCGTGAAAAAATCCTACAAACAACGTATTGCCATCCTGACCAGATACAATAACACTCCCGCTAATTTCAAATCCGATAAAGGCGGCGAGTAACGCTAATGTGCCTAGCCATTCCCGCAAAAATTATCAGTATCACTGAAAATAAAGACAATCTGCAACGTATGGCGCGTGTCGATTTTTCAGGTGTAATAAAAGACATTAGTTTGGCTTATTTACCCGAAGCCAAGGTTAATGATTATGTGATTGTTCATGCGGGTTTGGCGTTGTCGATACTCGATGAAGACGAAGCACGAATCACGCTTGCCGCCTTTGCTGAGTTAGCCAATGTTCAATAAACTTGCCTTTCGTGATCCTGTGGTGGCTAAGAAATTAGTCGCCGCCATTCAACAAATCAGCACACAGCCGTGGACAATTATGGAAGTGTGCGGTGGTCAAACCCACAGCATTATTCAATACGGTATCGATCAATTACTGCCCGATAACATCCGTTTAATTCATGGACCTGGTTGTCCTGTTTGCGTCACACCGTTGGAATATATCGACAAAGCCTTAGCCATTGCCAACGTGCCGAATATTATTTTCTGTTCGTTTGGTGATATGTTGCGTGTGCCGAGTTCGCATCAAGATTTACTCAGTAGCAAAGCCCAAGGCGCGGATATTCGTATCGTGTATTCACCCTTGGACGCGCTGAAAATTGCTCAAGACAATCCAAACCGTGAAGTAGTATTTTTTGCCGTCGGTTTTGAAACCACCGCGCCGACCACTGCTTTAGCCGCTCAACAAGCCAAACAACTGGGCTTGAAAAACTTTTCCCTCTTAACCTGTCATGTCTGTGTGCCACCTGTGATGCGGGCGTTATTGTCATCGCCTAACTGCCAAGTACAAGGCTTTCTAGCCGCAGGTCATGTGTGCGCCATCATGGGCTATGCACAATACCACCCGATTGCAGAACGCTATCGTGCGCCGATTGTGGTTACAGGTTTTGAACCTGTAGATATTCTGCAAGGTATTTATCAATGTATTCAACAACTCGAATCTGGACGGTTTGAAGTCGAAAATGCCTACAGTCGTGTAGTGCGTGAACAAGGCAACCCTGCCGCACAACACGCCATGCAGCAGGTTTTTATCACCGTTGACCGTTTGTGGCGCGGCTTGGGTGAAATCCCGCAAAGTGGTCTGATGCTTGCCCCTGAATTTGCCGCATGGAATGCCGAACATAAGTTTAATGTGCAAGCCGTCAACACCCAAGAACCTGTCGCCTGTCGCAGTGGTGATGTGCTACAAGGTTTAATCAAACCTGCCCAATGCCCCGAATTTGCCACCACCTGTACACCTGAGCATCCGTTAGGTGCGACGATGGTTTCTACTGAGGGCGCGTGTGCGGCTTATTATCGTTATCGGCGGGTTAGTTGAATTTATAGTTTCCATGCTCCAGCGTTGCGTATGAAGACGCTGGAGCGTCAACTGAAGCATTCCAACGCTGGAGCGTTGGAACGATGAGAATCTGCTAGACTTTAAGCTCAATCCACTGTTTTAGGAAAGTTTATGAAGAAGTTAAGTAGTCTTATGAAGCCAAGATATTTGGTATTATTAATTTGTGTCGCGTTATTTGTTGTTTGGGTCATCAATGTGCGCCAAGAAAATAAGAAGAAAATTGCAGAATACAATCAGCAAATCGCACAATTTGAGAAACAACATAAAGCGAATGTTGATGAGTGCATAAAACATGGTATTCAAGAGTATAAAGAAATGGAGGCTTATCCTAGGTTGACTACGACAGGGGAATTGGCAATAGATGTGATAACAAAAGCGTGTAATTACAACGATGATATTTATCATAGTAGCGTTAAATAATTTTTCATCGTTCCAACGCTCCAGCGTCTTCATACACACAAAGCCTTGTAGGTCGGGTTAGCGATAGCGTAACCCGACACAATGGCAACATCAACATACACGATATAATTCACGCTTTTGTCGGGTTACGGCTATCGCCTAACCCGACCTACCTAACTGGCGCGTTGGAACGATGAAAAAATAAACTTGGAGTGAATCAGTGGAATTATCCTGTCCCTTACCTTTGCAATATGAACAAATCGTTATGGCGCACGGCGGCGGCGGTCGCTTGATGCAGCAATTACTGGCGCGGGTGGTACAACCCACGTTTAGCAATGACTATTTAAACCAGCAACATGACAGCGCGGTGTTTAGCATTGGCAATCAGCGCGTGGCATTTACCAGCGATTCTTATGTCATCAAACCGCTGTTTTTTAAAGGCGGCGATATAGGCAAACTGGCGGTATGCGGTACGGTCAATGATTTAGCCATGAGCGGCGCGAAACCGTTATTTTTAAGCTGTTCGCTGATTATTGAAGAAGGTTTCCCGATTGAAACCTTGCAAACCATTTTACAATCCATGCAAAAAACCGCTGAACAAGCAGGCGTGATGATAGTCACGGGTGACACCAAAGTGGTCGATAGAGGCAAAGGTGATGGGCTGTACATCAACACCGCTGGCGTTGGTTTGCTGGACACCGATTTGATTATTCAACCGTCCAGCATTCAAATCGGTGATGCGGTGATACTCAGCGGCGACTTAGCGCGACACGGTATCGCAGTGATGTTAGAGCGCGAAGGTTTAGAGTTTGAAAGCGACATAGTCAGTGATTGCGCAGTATTATCGCCGTTAGTACAAGACCTATTACAAGCAGGTATAAATATACATTGTTTGCGTGACTTAACACGCGGCGGCTTAGCATCGTGTTTGATTGAATTAGCCCACAGTGCGGCGGTGCATATTGAAATAACCGAAACGTCATTACCGATTATTGAACCTGTCCGTACCGCTTGTGAGTTGCTAGGTTTTGATCCCTTATATATCGCCAATGAAGGCTGTTTTGCGTTATTTCTACCACCTGAGCAAGTTGCCAGCGCGTTGTCTGTGTTACAAAAACACCAAGCAGGGCAACACGCTTGCCAAATCGGTACAGTCAAAACCGCTCATGCTAACGGCTTATTAACCCTCAGCACAGCAATGGGCATAGTGCGCGGCTTGGATTTATTAAGCGGTGAACAACTGCCGCGTATTTGTTAAATACAACCAACAACCTAACCCACTACCCATGAAACTACATCTAACGCTTCAATATTGTTTATTGTTACTGACGTTTTTCCTTGGTGAAACATCCGCTTTAGCAAAAAACCTACAATCGCCTAGTTCTGAACAACGGGTGGCGCGGGTCTTTGAATCTGTTCGCGCTAATCCGTTGACATTACACTCTTTTTTAATGCAAATGCCGAAAGGGGCTGATTTGCATAGTCATCTTAGCGGGGCGATTTATGCGGAAACTTATATTCGGCAGGCGGCGGAAGATGGCGTGTGCGTTGATGTGTCAGCGTTTGCTTTGGTTGCTCCAAATAAAGATGCAAAGTGTGAAGAAAACAATATTCCCGCCGCCAACGCGCTAAAAAATCAAAAACTATACGATGATTTAGTTAATTCGTTATCTATGCGAAATTTTATCGCTAGTTCTGGCGTGAGTGGTCACGATCATTTTTTTGCCAGTTTCGATAAATTTAATGGTTTAAATCCTGCACATTCTTCTGAATGGTTGGATGAAGTGGCAAGCCGTGCCGCTGCCCAAAACGAGCAGTATCTTGAGTTGATGACGACAGGCAAGTTTGATCGCACTAAAGCGATAGTCAAACAATTGACGTGGAATAATGATTTTGCGACATTACGCAATACCATTCTAGCGCAAGGTTTGCGTGAGGATGTGACGGTTTATAGCAATAATATTACACAATATGAGCAACAGCGACAACAGTTAGAACATTGCCGTGAGCCTTATGCCGCGCCTGCTTGTCGCGTTAAAATTCGCTATTTGTATCAAATATTGCGGGGTTTTCCTAAAGAACAAGTGTTTGCGCAAGCGTTACTAGGCTTTGAAATTGCGTCAACAGATCCGCGTGTGGTCGGTGTTAATTTAGTCATGCCTGAAGACAGTGTGATTTCTATGCGCGACTACGCACTACAAATGCGGATAATAGGTTTTCTGCACAGTGTTTATCCCAAAGTGCATATTAGTTTACACGCGGGTGAAATTAAGGCAGGTGATGTGCCACCTAATGAGTTGTGTTGTCATGTGCGAATGGCGGTAGAAGTGGCTCATGCGGAACGCATAGGTCACGGCGTAGATGTGATGGTGGAACAACGTCCCTACGAGTTATTAAAAGAAATGGCGGATAAACATATTCTGATAGAAACCAATTTAACCAGCAATGCAGTTATTTTGGGCATTCAAGGCGAGGAACATCCGTTTCCGATTGAGCGAAAATTTGGTGTACCGTTGGCGTTATCGACTGATGATGAAGGCGTGTCACGCATTGATTTGACCCATGAATTTGTGCGTGCGGTAGATACCTATAATTTACAGTATGCCGACCTTAAGCAATTGGTCAGAGCCAGTCTTGAACACAGCTTTCTTTCTGGTTCTAGTCTTTGGCAATCGCCCGATAATTTTAGTCATCGTGTAGCCGTCTGTGCTAACGATAACGCGGGAATCGATAATCCATCAACTGCGTGTGCCGCCTTTTTAAACACTAGCGAAAAAGCACAAGAACAATGGGAATTGGAAAAACGTTTTCGAGTATTTGAAACAAGCTTGTAACGTGCTGTTTGAGGTATAGCTAACAGCCATAAAATGATTATAAAACCGTTCGCACTGAGCCTGTCGAAGTGTGAATGTGGTTCGACAAGCTCACCACGAACGGTATCTTTTAACTCTATCGTTCTATTGACGCTCCAGCGTCTTTTTACACACCACTAGCATGGTGTCAGAGGAATTTCCACGCTGGAGCGTGTGAACTTAAAGTGACTATGATTAAACCGATTTTATTACTAGGCTTTGGCAATCCCAGCCGTGGCGATGACGCGCTGGGCGTGTTGTTATTGGAACGAATACCCGCCGCGTGTTTGCACACGGTGGAATTATTAACCGATTTTCAACTTCAAATCGAACACGCGCTGGATTTAAAACAGCGGCAGCTGGTGTTATTTGCTGATGCGTCAGTGGCTAATACTCAGCCGATACATTTTAGCCAGTTACAACCTGTTTGTGATAATAGCTACACCACGCACGCTATGAATCCTGCCGCTGTAATGCAGGTTTATTCAGATATTGAAAAAACTGCACCGCCGCCGTGTTTTTTGTTGACTATGCAGGCGGTGCGCTTTGAATTAGGCGAAGGTTTATCTGAAACAGCGGAAAACAGTTTGCGAGCGGCGGTTGTATTGGTAGAAAAATTATTCGCTCAACCCAGTTTGAGTGCGTGGCAAGCTAATATAAGGGCGTAAAGTTAATATTTTCCCGCCACTAAGAATGGCGGGGGAGACTGTTATTCTTCTCTTAAGTCGTCGTGCAGAGTATCGAATAACAGGTGCATAAGCTGCAAGGTGTTGTCGTCTTTATCGTCCGTGCTACTATTTGGCTCTGGTGCTAGGGTTGCCGTCACTGTGGTTTCGTTGCCTTCTGCTTTTAGCGTCAACAGATAAATGGTTTTCGACTCTATTTTCATAAAACTTAAAACACTGCTAGGCGTATAGGTCACATGATATTGTGCCTTATCACGCTCGTGGTCAGTGATTTTTATCTCACTTTGTTTTAGTCCGCGTTCTACGGTATTCCACGCTTTATCTAGCGGTTGTTTGATTTTTATTTGTGGGGGCGTTGAGTCAGTCAAATAAACGGCATCGTCTAAACCTGCTTTTCCTTGCTTTTTCTCAATGCGACTTTCGTCAGGCGCGTAGGTTTCTGTTGCTTGCTGTTTTGTAGCCGTAGAGGTATTACTTTTAGTCGTCGTAGTAGCCGATGACAAGTTAGGAGGACGCTCAAGTTCTGACATATCACGGTAACGGCTATCTTTGTTTGCGCCACAAGACACTAACAGTAAGGCAAGTAATAAACTTTTAATTAGGGTTTGCATATTTTTTCACACGAAAAACGTTGATGATTTAACACAGGGAAGGCACTGCGTATTTTTTGTAACCGCTCAGGGGCAATGTCAGCACAGGCAAAACCAACTCCGATTTTATAGCAATCGAGTACGATTCCCCACGGATCAATAATCATGCTGTGTCCAAAAGTTCTGCGCCCGTTTTCATGAAGCCCCCCTTGATTTGGGGCGATAACATAACACAGATTTTCGATAGCTCTAGCGCGTAGCAACACTTCCCAATGTGCCGCGCCTGTTTCGTGAGTAAATGCGGCGGGAATAATTAGTACGTCTACGCCTAGTTCAGTCATATTACGAAAAAATTCAGGAAACCGTAGGTCGTAACAAATCGCAATGCCTAATCTGCCAAACGGGGAATCAATGATTAACGCTTGTGTGCCTGCTTCTATGGAGTCGGATTCGCGGTAAACTTCATTGGTATCAGGGACGCTGACATCAAATAAATGCACTTTGTCATAACGCGCTACTTGTTCGCCTAGCTCGTTATAAATAAGACAAGCGGCGCGGACTTTATTGGCATCATCACCTGCAATAGGTACTGTACCGCCAACAATCCAAACACCATATTTTTTGGCGGTGTTGGATAAAAAGTCTTGAATAAATCCTGAGCCAGCGACTTCTTTGACCTTGATTTTATCTGATTCGTGGCTACCCATTAAGGCAAAATTCTCAGGTAATGCCACAAGTTTTGCCCCTGCTTTAACGGCTTCGGCAATGAGTTTTTCGGCTTCTACTAGGTTGTCGCTAACGGTTAGTCCCGATACCATTTGTATGGCGGCACATTTACTCATATTGTTTTCCTCTATTGGTTTTTTTGTTGGTTGAGCCACGAAAAGTCAGTGAGACCATTCCACGTTTTTTGCAATAAACCATCGTTTTCATGACGGGGGATAACTTGTACTTTGCCCCACTCGCCTGTGACTAAATATTGTGAGCCAAAGAAAAATCCATCTTGGTCTTTACCTGTTAGTGATTTACCAATGAAAGAAGTGACTTTGCTCATGATTGTACCAGCTATAGGTACGGCATCTGCACTTTTTGGTGCAACCATCACGGTATAATCAACGGTGTGCCGCAGAAAATTAGTATCGCCTGTGAGGGTGATTTTAGCAGGAACAGAATCGACGATAAGATTGTCAGTGTGTGCCTTGCCTTGCGCTAAATCAAAATGCCCCGTGATGCTGTTAAAGGTTAGTCCTTCTTCATATATATCACCAAAATCAAGTTGTAAGCGTTTAATCCATTGCGCAACCGCTAATACACCTAGTACGCGCCCAAACCCAGGTTCGATGCTTAAAATACGTCCATTTTTTAATTCGGTGTCGAGCGTACCTTGTAAGCTAGTGAGAGAAAATTGTTGCGGCGCACCTTGCCAATGGACATTAAAATCGATGCTACCGCTGGTTTTGGTGAAATCTTTACTTATGTCTAGTTGCTTGAGCAGTTCATCCGCACGCATCAACTCTAAACGACCTTGTGCGCGAGTGGTCGATTGTTTACCGTTGACTTGCCAGTCACCTGATAGCGTCAATTTCTGTAGTTCGCCATTAAGTGTTATGTTTTTAAAGTTCATACCATTATTGGTACGCTCAGTGATTAGGCTTAACTGCCCTAGATCAATACCTTGCCAGCGTGTTTTGTTGCTAGTGACGGTGATTAGCGAAATTGCTTCTGGAATGAGTGAGGGTATTTGGGTAGTTTCTTCGGTATTGAGTTGTTTAATCAGCGATAAATCCAGTTCATCCATGTTCAGTGTGATACGGTTTTGACCTTTAAAATTAAACGGGATGTTGAGTTTGCCCTTAGCGAATTGACTGTTTAATAATCCCATCCACTGCTTATCATCAGGTTTTAAGCTTAAGTCAAATAAACCCAGCGGGGTTTTTTTCCATAAAGCAGAGCCACTGTGAATTTTTATTTCATTAATTTGGGTAGTTGTTGGTGTTGATGTGGAATCGTTTTGAGCCATTGAAAAACCTAAGCCTAACCAATTTTGCAAGGCTAGAAACTCGCTATTAAGTTCTAGTTTAATCCCTGTGTCGGGTATTTTGCCGACATTGCCTGAGCCAATTAAAATATTCCCTGCTTGAATGCGTTGTTGTTTGACATCAAAGCTCAAGTCAGCTTTGAGTTTATTATCGTAATTTACCCTAATCGGTAATAAGGGTTTGTCAACTAGGCTAAAGTCTAGTGATAACAAACGTTGTTGCTGACTGGTTTTTGCTAAGCTATCTGGTAAATCCAGTGTTATACCCGCTAACAGCGATTGTACGTTTAACTGTGAAGGTTTATCGCCGTAGGGGAGCTGTAATTCCAATTTATAGTCGCTACTACCTTTTGCCACCGACAAGCCAGCCAGCTTGAATTGTTTGCTTAGCTCGTTTATATCTGTGCGTCCTGACCCACTAATGGTGGATTTTTGATCATCGTGTTTAATAGCAAATTTTACAGGATAGCCTAACGTTACAGCATTGATGTTGTTAGTGTAAATACCTTGCTCATTGAATTTTAAAGTGCCAGTCATTTTATCAATTAACAAGTCCAATGCGTTGACAGTCAAACTGGCATTGCTTAGGGTAGCAGTCCCATCAATTTTTGGTGGAATGTTGATTAAAGGAACGGTGAGTGCCAAATTCACTTCTGTGTTGCCTTGTGTGGTAATGGCATTCGACACGTTGTTGATGGGTAAGTTTAACGGGGTTTTTTGTAGAAAAGCTAAGGTATCGGCGATAGTGGCGGCAAACGCGCCCTTAACCTGTAGTCGATCACATTTATCTAACACAGGAATACTAATGTCTGCTTGTTTAATGTGAATATTATTAGTTTTACCTTGAGCAATATTAACCTGCAAACTATTTTGTAAAAATGACACTTCACCCTCTAATTCAGTTAAATGCGGCCAATCGGGGTGATAGATAAGTTCTAGTTGTTTCGCTTGAAATATGGCTTGAAAAACGCCTTGCCCATTCTTAAACGGAAAGTCGATTAGATTACCGTAAAATAACACGTCACCTTTAGGGACATTGCCACCGATAAACGCATGATCCAACCAATCGACTAGCATAGAATCCATTACGCCAATAGGATAATAAGTGCTTGCCTTAGCCATGTTTTTACCAGAAAACGCCGTTTGTAAATCCATAAAAATCGGCTGATTTTCCTTAGGAATAATGAGTTTCAAACGACTTTTACTTTGAATATCGGGGGAGTTTACTTTAAGCATCGAACTCGCTATTGTCCAATCATCAGCTGTTTGTTGCCAAGTTAGTGTGCCGTTGAGAGTATTGATAGGAATGGGATTACGAAATAAATTCGGATGTTTAAATTGGGCATGACGGGTAATTAAACGCACACTGCCTTGTTGTTCGTTGCCAGTGAGTTGTCCAGTGAGATTTTCTATACCAGGGAGTGACGAAACAGGTGCGATACTAAAATGGTTAAATTGTCCGTTAATGGCGAATTGCTTACTATCAAAGTCGGCAGATAAACTGACATTTTCTAATTGCCCTGTTGCCTGCGCTTGTGTCAATAATTTGCCTTGTTCATCGGTTAAGGGCGCGAAAAATTCGGCAAGATTAGCGAATTCCTGCACATCAATTTGTTGACTGGACAGCTTTATATTATGTAGTTGCTGATCATCAGTATGATTACTTGAGACGCTGAACGCTGTTTCGGGATATTTTTTATTTGCCGTCTCCAGTAAAAATCGTTCAACATCAAGTCGCCATTCCTGATCGTGGTTATTCCAGAAAACCAACGCGGAAAAATAGCGGTTATTAAAGTCCCTTTTATGTGGTTGAGTCATAAATACGGTCTTTGCCTGTATATCACCCGTGAGGGCAATTAATTTTGAATGTTGCCATAGCCCCCAGACTTTAAAATCACTAACACCCGATTTAATGTTCAGTCCCAACGGCAAATCTACCGTCACCCATTCGGGTAAATTAATGGCTTTACCTTCAATAAATCCTGACCCTTCAATGGCTAGGGGTTCAAAAATATTGCCTTTAACATCCAATGAGACTCTTAAAATGTCCCCTCGCTTTTTGGGTAAATCCATCATGATATTGATACGGTGTCGCTCGCCCTCGTTGTGTATCATGATATTGACATCATCAAATGTCAGTGACTTACCGTTTTTTTGTTCGTCCTGCCACGTTACTGAACTCTGTAATACTTGATATTTATGACCTTGCAATAACCATAGCGGCTGCCCGCCGCCTGCTTTTAAACCAACAATGGCAATACTGCCGTCAGCTTGTCTTTTTACCGTGAGTTCTGCACCTACTAACGTTACCCACGATGATGACAGTAAATCCCGATTGAGCAATAAATCCATTAAATTAATGCCTAAGCGCAATTCGCGTAATTTAATAGGCGGTGGAGATTTGCTATTTTGAGGAGCAGAAATAGCAATATCTTCTAGTATCAGTTGTGGTTTAACACCATTAATATGGGTTCTTAAATGTCCAATAGTAACGGGGGCTTCGACTTGTTTACTAATTTCAGCGGCTAATTCAGCTTTGTAGTTATCAATGACAACTAACAATATTCGCACAGCTAATAAACCTAGCGCGACTGAAATCAACGACCAGAAAATAAGATGGCGGGTAGCTCGTTTGATATGATGAATCACAAAAACAGTTCCTTAGGCGGCATGACTTGGATTTTAAAGTAACACCACATCATACTGTTCTTGATTGTATTCTGATTCAGCTCTAAATTTAATTTGTACATCCAAAAATATTTCCAATTCTGCCAGCATATCGGCCTCTTCATCCAGTAACATAGCCACTACATCATTTGAGGCAAGTACCAAAATAGTCTGCACTTTATATAAACGCACTTCACGAATAATTTCTCGAAATATTTCCAAACACATAGATTCAGCGGTTTTTAATACCCCACGTCCACCACAAGCACTACAAGGTTCACACAGAATATGTTCCAAGCTTTCACGAGTGCGTTTACGGGTCATTTCCACCAAACCTAAAATAGACACCTCGGTAATCTTAGTTTTGGCGCGATCCTTGGATAAATTACGTTCCAACGCTTGTAACACTTGTTGCTTATGATCTTCGCTTTTCATATCGATAAAATCGATAATAATAATGCCGCCTAAATTGCGTAACCGTAGTTGACGGGCGATAGTTTGCGCGGCTTCTAAATTGGTTTTAAAAATAGTTTCTTCCAGATTACGTCCGCCAACATAACCGCCTGTATTGACATCCACCGTAGTCATGGCTTCGGTTTGATCGAAGACCAAATGCCCGCCAGATTTTAGTTTAACTTTACGCTCCAAGGCTTTTTTAATTTCATCTTCGACATTGTAAATATCAAACACAGGGCATTCGCCCGTGTAATGCTCAATGATAGGAACGATTTCAGGCACAAACACCTCAGCAAATTCCAATAATTTATGATAGGTTTCTTTGGAATCAATACGAATTCTTTCCAATCCCTCTTTATGTAAATCGCGTAAGGTGCGAATACTAAGCGGCAAATCTTTATGAATAAACGCCTTGGCTTTGGTAGTGGTAATTTTTTCTGAAATAGATTCCCACAGTTTCAGCAAAAACACCATGTCAGCGATGAGTATCTCCTCCTCCACACATTCTGCTGCGGTTCTGGCAATAAATCCGCCACAACCGTGTTCTTGTCTAAAGGCATCCACACAGGCTCTTAAACGGTTGCGCTCTGGCTCATGTTCAATCCGTTGTGATACCCCTGAGTTACTGGCATAGGGCATATAGACTTGAAACCGCGACGGTATCGATATATCCGTTGTTAGCCGCGCTCCTTTACTGCCTATCGGGTCTTTGAACACCTGCACAATGATGTGTTGCCCTTCATGCAGATAATGCTCGATATTCTCTGAGCCTTTACGCTCTAGCTCTTGAGTGGATAAATCCGACAAATGCAAAAAAGCCGCTTTTGGCAAACCAATATCGACAAAAGCAGCCTGCATACCAGGTAATACCCTGCATACCTCGCCTTTATAAATATTACCGACTAAACCGCGTTCACGGCTACGTTCAATAATCAGTTCTTGCAACACACCATTTTCAATCACGGCAACGCGGGTTTCGGGTGGGGTAATATTGATTAAAATTTCTTCACTCATAATTTTTCATAAGTTGTAGATGCTATCCTGCTAGATGTGCTAAGCGCGTCATCCACAATTGATGAATTTCGTTTCACTCAGGCTATTTTTATATTTGATCAAACACTTGAAATATTGCAAGGGAGATCGAGTAAGCTTTAACAGACTATTGACCTATTTTTGAGGCTTAAAGCTTGTGTCCACGACTGCGGAATAGATCGTTCAATGTCTGAAATTAGCCAATAGTTTACGTTCTTTACCCTGTTATGACAAACCCCACGAGAGCAGTATTTAACTTAAAAAAATAGTCACTAGGCAAAGAGATAGAGCTAAGTGCTTGTAACAATAAGGTAACTAATCTGTCATGTTAAGTACTCTGTTTTGTCACATCCGCTATCTATAATATTCAGGTTAGTTTTTTATAGGCAAATAGCCCAGCATTCAGAAACATAAGTTGTTTGCAGAAACTAGCCCCAACAATTTGCCCCTTCGCGTTATTCAAAGTTTTTCTCTGGAGTTATACAAATGTTCATTATCAATAAAACACTGGCGCGTAGCCTTGTTGCATTAGCGATTACCGTCGGTTTTAACAGCGTTTTCGCAAGCGAAAACGAGTCTACTAAACATGAAGCAGAAGCCGAAGAATTTAGCTTCGCGCTGTGGGGCGATATGCCTTATGCCAAAAATGGTGATGCCCCTAAAATTCAAGCATTGATTGACGATATAAACGCGTCTAAAGTTGCCTTCACTGTGTTCGACGGTGACATCAAAGACGGTAGTTCAGTTTGTAGCAACCAGCAATACAGTGATGCTATTGTGCGCTTCAACTCGTTTAAAAAACCGATGGTTTACATCCCTGGTGACAATGAGTGGACTGACTGCCACCGCACTAATAATGGTAGCTACAACAATCTGGAAAGATTGAATTATATTCGTCAAACAATGTTCAGTAGCCCAGATAGCTTCGGACAGAAAAAAATGAAGCTGGAACATCAAGGTCAACTGGGTCAGGAATTTGTTGAAAATGTACGCTGGACACACGGCAACGTGGTGTTTGTTGGTTTGAACGTTCCAGGCAGCAACAATAATAAGGTGAGTTCTAATAGCGAATGTACCAGTAAAAGTGCGCGAACCCTCGCAGATTGCGTCGCAGATAATGCTGAATACCTAGACCGTGATGCGGCGAACATCGATTTTCTTAAAGAATCGTTTCAAAAAGCTAAAGCTGGCAAAGCGCGTGGTGTAATGATCACCATTCAAGCTGACCCTAGTTTCGATTTACCAGAAACAGAAACTTTTAACGAACGTACTTTGGCTGGATACGATGGCTACAATGAGTTTCTGAGAGTTTTGACAGAAGAGACTAATAAATTCGACGGTGAAGTTGTACTGGTGCATGGTGACGTGCATTTCTTTAAAGTTGACAAACCACTGATCGATCAAGCGCATTTGATTAAAAACTTTACCCGCGTAGAAACATTCGGTAGCCCCAATGTGCATTGGATAAAAGTATCAGTACACCCAGAAAGCCGTAATTTATTTACCTTTGAACCTATGATAGTTAAAGGTAATTAAGATTTACTCCACCGTGTTAAGCGATTAAAACTTTTGAGCATGACTGCCAGACCTTTAAAGGACTGGCAGTCATTGATATTGCTATAACAGGTTTAACCCCTCACCGTTCCGTTGTACCAAAAATACTGATTGTGCTGGTACATTTTCCGTTCTTGCAAATGACTTGAGTGGGTTGTTCTACGGTGAATGCCTTAAGCTTTTGCAGAATCTCGTTACGTCGCAGTGATAGCTCTTTAATGTACTCGGCTGTAGAAGTAGACCACACGCCTTTATAACTCTGCATTTCTTTCAGCACAGCCTCTATTTCAGCGGGGCTGTTCTGCCCATCTATAATGATTTTATAAGCTGCCACCATTACCCCAGTGCGATTTTCTCCAGCACGACAATGAACATAAAGTGGCAATTTTGCTTGACGGGCAATGGCAAGAAAATGAATAACATCTTCATCTGCTTCCGTTTTAGCAAAAGCGTATAAAGGCTCCCACGTCCGCACTCGAAAGTAATTAACCTCATATATATCTGTATCGGTAAGATGGACATCTTCAAGAGTATCTATATCGTCATACAACGATTCCAGATTGACGATAGTTTTAACGCCATGCTTAATAAGCCACGCAGCCTCATCTTCGTCGGGCTTAGAACCGCGCCATAGTACACGAGGCTTAACCTCGCAAAAGTTAGCAATGGGAGAGGTAAGATTATTGGCACACGCAGCGTATTCTTGTGTCGCTGATAAAGCACAGTTACTCAATAATAGCGAAGTCGCAATGAGCGATGCGGTATATTTAAAAATATTAGTCATTGGTTTCATAGTGGAATTTTTTTGAACATGAGGTATTGTGGTGGTCGTATCAAATTAATCGATTGGTTTAAAACAACCGCCCACGGGTTGTTTTGCTCCTTAAATTTTAATAGGGCTTTCTTCTATACAAAAAATAGTCATTTATTCAGTATGTTATAGCTTTTAAAATATTTGGCATAATTTTTGCTTTTTAAAGGTAAATAAATAATTTTTTCAAAATGGGAATGTATTATGAGTGACTCTTCTCTTTCAGCGTTACCCAAAACGGGTTTAGCAGGTTTAAAAGAAAACTGGCGTAGCGATTTGCTGTCAGGTTTTTTAGTATTTTTAATTGCCTTGCCATTGTGCTTAGGCATTTCAATGGCTTCGGGATTTCCACCTTCGGCGGGTATTATCACCGCGATTATCGGTGGCGTGTTAGTGTCGCGTATCAGCGGTTCATTTATTACCATTAATGGTCCTGCGGCGGGTTTAATCGTCGTGGTCTACGATGCCGTGCAGGGTTTGGGCGAAGGCGATGCAATGGCAGGCTATCGTTACACCTTGGCTGCGATTGTTATTGCCAGTGTGATACAAATCTTAATGGGTGTTTTAAAAGCAGGACGCTTGAGTTCATTTTTCCCTACCTCGGTAGTGCATGGTATGTTGGCCGCTATCGGCATTATCATCATGGCGAAACAAATTCATGTAATGCTCGGTGTTACACCCGATAAAGGCAGTTTGTTTTCTACCATTGCGCAAATTCCAGAAAGTTTTGCTAATTTGAATCTGGAAATAGCGGTTATTGGTTTTGCAGGACTCGCTATTCTCATCATTTGGTCACTAATAGAAGATAAGCACCCGTTAAAAATGATTCCTGCGCCGTTGATTGTGGTCTTACTTGGTATAGGTTTGGGGCATTATTTTCAGTTGGAACACCAACATATTTACTTATTGCTACCCGATGGTAATTACACACACTCTCACACTGATTCGTTAGAAGTGGGTCCAAAGTTTTTGGTGGTTATTGCTGACAACTTTATGTCTAGCTTTTACTTTCCTGATTTTTCTAAATTTGCCACTCTGGAATTTTGGGAAGCAGTGGTGGCGATTAGTTTAGTCGGCAGTTTGGAAAGTTTATTAAGTGCAATGGCAGTGGATAAATTAGACCCTTATAAACGTCATTCTAATTTGAATAAAGACTTAACAGCGGTAGGTGTCGGTAATTTAGTGGCAGGTTGTGTAGGCGGCTTACCAATGATTGCGGAAATCGTGCGGAGTTCGGCTAATGTCAATAATGGTGCAAAAACCAGTTGGGCTAACTTTTTTCATGGTGCGTTATTGTTATTGTTCGTGGTGTTATTTCCGCAGTTAATACACAGTATTCCATTGGCGGCGTTGGCTTCATTATTGGTTTTTACAGGCTTTCGTTTAGCAGCACCTAAAGAATTTATTCACGTTTTACACATTGGTAAAGAACAGCTTTTTATTTTTGTGGTAACAGCAATCGGTGTGATTGCTACCGATTTATTGGTGGGTGTGGCTATCGGTATTGTGGTTGAATTGGTTATTCATTTAATGCACGGCGTTACTTTCAACAATCTGTTTAAAATGCACTTTGAAATCAATGAAAAAAATGCTGGTGTCATTTATGTGAATATTGATGGCGCGGCAGTGTTTTCTAATTTAATGGCATTAAAAGAAGCGGTGGCAGGTTTAGAAAAAGGTAAAACCATCGTATTCCAACTCAATGATGCCTATTTGTTAGACCATTCTGTCATGGGATTTTTTCATGATTTTCAACATAACTATGAAGCCACAGGTGGAGTTTGTGAGTTTTCAGGCTTGGAATATCACGAGCCTTTTTCAGATCACCATTTGGCGGCACGGCGCGTGAAGCAAACTGCCTAGTTTTTCCTCGTTTCCACGCCAGAGCGTGGGAACGACGTGACAATATTGTAGTTACCAACTAGAGAATATTATGATTCTATTATTAGCTTATTGTGCTGTGCTATTCAGTTTTACTTCTGGTTTGTTAGCCTTGCTAAGTAATCAACAGCAGTTCCTGTTAGCACTGCAACACAGGTTTTTAAAAACCCCTTCTGCATTTATAGATCATTGTTTGGAAGAACATCACTATCCTAATTTTTTACGGCAAGTGGTATTTATAGCATTGGGATTGTCAGGCGGATTTGCGGTATTAGCGGGCTTAAGCGTGCTAATAAGCAACACGGTAGTGACTGACCAAATCGGTTTAGGTTTGCCGTGGTTGCCTTGGCATATTCGTTTTGACGCATTGTCGGGATTTTTCTTTTTAATCATCGGCATTGCCGTCGGCGCGGTTAGTTTATACGGGCCAGGTTATGTGCATCATTACAAAGAAAAAGACCATCCCTTTGCGGTACTGGGTTTGTTTACAGGCTTATTTGTCACAGGAATGTTGTTGGTGTTACTCGCTGATGATGCTTTTGTGTTTATGATTGCGTGGGAATTAATGTCAGTTGCCAGTTACTTTTTGGTAGCGTTTCAACATGAAAACTCTGCTAATCGTAGAGCGGCATTCTTATATTTATTGATGGCAGAAGTCGGCGCGTTAGCCATTATTTTAGCCTTTGGCGTGTTGGCAAGTTTTTCGGATGGCTTTACCTTTGATGCCTTGCGGCACGCGCAGTTATCAACTACTTGGGCAAGTATCGCCTTTGGTTTAGCGGTGTTAGGCTTTGGCATGAAAGCAGGTATAGTGCCGATTCATGTCTGGTTGCCTGAAGCTCATCCTGTCGCACCGTCGCATATTTCCGCGCTGATGAGTGGCGTGATGTTGAAAGTTGCCATATATGGCTTAATACGTTTTAGCTTTGATTTGCTGGATAAAATTCAGTGGCAATGGGGCGTGGTGTTACTAGTCATCGGTACAATCTCAGCCTTAGGCGGAATTTTATACGCCATGATGCAGCCGAATTTAAAACGTTTGTTGGCGTATAGTTCAGTCGAAAACATTGGCATTATTTTTATGGTGCTGGGTTTGGCTATGATTTTTCTCGATAACGGACACCCAGAATTAGCCGCATTGGGGTTTTTAGCTGCGTTGTTTCATGCTTTCAACCACGCATTATTCAAGAACTTGTTGTTTTTGGGTGCAGGTATGATTCACCAGCAAACCCACGAACTGAACATCGATATGTTGGGCGGTTTAATTAAAAAAATGCCGCAAACCAGCATGGTGTTTTTAGTCGGCTGTATGAGTATTTCTTCTTTGCCGTTGTTTAACGGTTTTGTCTCTGAATGGTTGGCGTTTCAAACCGCATTGCAAGTGGATGTCTTGGATAACGGCGTGTTACGCAGTTTGATTCCTGTGTCTGCGGCTGCATTGGCATTAACCGCCGCCTTAGCCGCAGCGTGTTTTGTCAAAGTGTTTGGGTTAACGTTTTTGGGTGTACCTCGTTCACGTCATAGTGAAAAAGCTCATGAAGTGAAAGATAAAGGCATGATAGCGGCAACGACTTTATTAGCGGGAATGTGCTTTTTAGTCGGTATTTTTCCCAGTGTAATTATTCGCTTAATTAATCGCGTGACAGGGCAGTTATTGAATCAAACTTTGGCGAATAACAACGGATTAAGTTGGCTATGGCTTGCTCCTGTTGCCCCTGAACAAGCGTCTTATTCACCACCGTTGGTGTTAATCGGCGCGTTGATAGCGGGTTGCGTGTGTTATTGGTATTTACGCCGTGACCCAGATAAAGCCATTCGTATTGGAGAAACGTGGGATTGTGGCTTTGGCGGTTTAACGCCGCGTATGCAGTACACCTCTAGTGCCTTCACTATGCCGTTTCGGCGCATTTTTGCCAAAGCATGGATTATTGATGAACAAGTCAATAAAGACATGCAGGGTGCTATGGATCAAGATGTGGCTGCGGTGCATTATGCCTTACATATTCAAGATCATAGTTGGCCGTGGGTCTATCAACCTTTAGAGCGTGGCGTAAATAACTTATCCAAACAGGTTGGGCGCATTCAAACGGGCAATATCCGAACTTATTTAGGCTACTCGTTTGTCACTTTGTTGGTGTTGTTGTGGGTGATTAGCTGATGAATAGATTACTAAGTATAAAGGACTGCCTGTCATTCACTCGTTCCCACGCAGCGCGTGGGAACGAGAAAATGCGAATGAATTCGCGCCTACTGGAGAAATAGCATGAACTGGTTAATCGCTATATTACAAACTACCTTGTTTGTTGCTTTAGCCCCCTTATTGGCAGGTTGGTTAAAAGTCTGTAAATGTTATCTACAAAACCGACAACCTCCATCGCTGTTACAGCCGTATCGGGATTTACTAAAATTAACCAATAAACAGCCTGTTGTTTCTGAACAAGCTTCGTGGTTATTCATAAAAGCACCCTATATTATTTTTTCGGCGACCGTATTGGCCGCCACAGTCGTTCCGTTGATCGCTGTTGATCTACCCACCTCTGCAAGCGCGGATGTGATTGTGATGGTGGGTTTTTTTGCGTTTGCACGGTTTTTTCTGGCATTAGCAGGACTCGATGTGGGTACAGCATTTGGTGGCATGGGTTCATCGAGAGAAATGACTATTTCCTCGTTAGCCGAACCCGCGATGTTAATGGCTATTTTTACGTTAACCATGACCGCTTCAACCACTAATTTATCGTTGGCAATTAGCCATGTATTAGAACAGGGGCTGGTATTACGTCCCTCGTTTGTATTCGCTTTATTCGCGTTAATTTTGGTGGCAGTGGCAGAAACAGGGCGTATTCCTGTGGATAATCCGACCACCCATTTAGAGCTGACTATGATTCATGAAGCTATGATTCTGGAATACAGCGGACGGCATTTAGCGTTAATTGAATGGGCTAGTCAGCTTAAATTAATGCTCTATGGGGTGTTGTGTGCCAATATCTTTTTTCCGTGGGGTATAGCGCAAACCTTCTCGCTACACGATTTGGGCTATGGGCTACTGGCAATTATCGGCAAACTGATGGTGTTATCCATTATTTTGGGCATCGCAGAAACGCTAGTTGCAAAAATGCGCTTATTCAGAGTGCAAGAGTACCTAGGTTTTGCTTATTTACTGGGCTTGCTGGGTATGTTGAGTCACATCATTTTGGAGGCTTCACGATGAATATTGAATCGCAAGATTTGTATACGCAAATCATTTTATCAATGGCGGCATTAGTGGGATTAACCTCTTTTTTGATGTTAGGGCAAGGTCGTTTATTACGCTTGATTTTTGTATTTGCGATACAGGGTTTGTTATTGACACTGACCACGGCTGTCGCCGCGTACAGTTTAGACAATCATCATTTATACATTTCAGCGGTATTAACGCTCGCGCTAAAAGTGATTTTTATTCCGTGGATGCTACGCAACGAAGTCTTAAAATCCAACCTGCACCGTGATGTGGAAGCCTTAGGTAATCAAACCGCCATTATGTTAGGCGGTGCAAGTTTAATGGTGTTTAGTTATTACGTTTTACATCCTATCGTCCAAACCACTTCACCCGTGATGCTGAACGCCTTGGCGGTGAGTTTGTCGGTGGTGTTATTAGGAATGCTATTAATGATTTCTCATAAACAAGCCATTGCTCACGTTGTCGGTTTTATGTCCATCGAAAACGGCTTATTTTTTGCCGCCATTGTTGCCACGAAAGGAATGCCGATGGTGGTCGAACTGGGTATTGCCTTTGACGTATTAGTCGCCGCCGTATTGTTCGGTATTTTCTTCTTTCATATTCGCTCTAGCATTGATTCTTTGGATGTGGATTTAATGAATAAATTAAATGAGGTGGACAAATGATCCCCGTCTATTTGTTGTTATCCATTGCCTTTGTTGGCATCGTGTTTTTTGCCTTATCAGGACATAAAGCCGAAATAGGAAAAATAAATGTTTGGTTTAATAGTGTTAGTTTATTTGCCACGATATGGTTAGCCATTAACGTACTTAATAACGGTACGATTTTATCGGCTGATAAAGCGTTTTTGATTGATTCATTTAATGTCTACTTGATTGTCTTGACCGCGTTTGTTGGCTTGACCACATCTATCTTTTCCAATCCCTACATGGCGCATGAAAAAGAACTGGGCAAACTCACTGATAAACGCTTGAAGCTGTACTACTCAATGTATCAAGGCTTCATGTTGGCGATGTATTTGGTATTGACCACCAATAACATGGGCGTGATGTGGGTTGGTATGGAAGCGGCAACACTGGCAACGGTCTTGTTGGTGAGTTTATACCGCACCCCTGAATCTATCGAAGCCGCGTGGAAATATTTCATACTGTGTGGTGTCGGTATTGCTCAAGCTCTGTTCGGCACAATTTTATTGTATTACGCGGCGGTGCAAATTGGTGACGGCGAAAACGCGCTGTTGTGGTCAGAACTGTTTCAACACGCCAGTCAATTAAATCCCGAAGTATTGCAAATTGCCTTTGTATTTATGCTGATTGGTTACGGTACGAAAATTGGTTTAGTACCGTTGCACAACTGGCTACCCGATGCGCATTCCGAAGGACCAACACCAATGTCGGCGGTTTTATCAGGCTTGTTATTGAATGATGCTTTATACGCAGTAGTGCGTAACAAAATGTTAGTCGATGGCGCGACCCATTCCGATATGGCGGGACATTTAATGATGGGCTTTGGTTTGTTGTCATTTTTAGTCGGTGCGTTATTTTTACACAGACAAAAAGACATTAAACGCTTGTTCAGTTACTCCTCTATTGAACACATGGGTTTAATGACTTTTGCGTTTGGTGTCGGTGGCGCGTTGGCTACTTTTGCCGCTTTGCTACACATGACTGTCCATTCACTCACCAAATCGGCAATTTTTGTCACCGTCGGTCATGCTACCCAAGTCGCAGGCACACAACGCATGGACAAAATACGCGGACTGATTAAAACCCAACCCAAAATCGGCTGGGGCTTATTAATTGGCACGATTTCTATTGCAGGCTTCCCTCCGTTTGGCGTATTCACCAGTGAATTTTTAGTATTACTGGCGACTATGCACAGTTATCCGTGGCTGACTTTGCCGTTATTACTCGGTATCGGTATTGCTTTTGCGGGCTTATTTCGTCACATACAACCCATGGTGTACGGTGAAAAACCCGAAGGTCAACAGCCTGTTAAAGCCAACTTATTACCTGTGATAATTCATTTAGCCTTAGTGTTATGGCTAGGTTTAGCCATTCCAGGCTTTTTGGCGCATTGGTTTTCACAAGCGACCTTTTTAATTTCAGGGAGTAGTCCGTTATGAACTGGACAACCACATTTTTAACTCAACACGTTGGCTGGATAGATCCAGAAATGCCAGACAAACCGATTGGTGATTATATCGGAGGTATTGTCCACCATTCGCCCCTAAATAACGTCGCTGTATGGCAAATTGCAGATAAACATTGGCAACATTTCGCTATCACTGCGGTTGCAGAAAAATTGCGCTGGGTGGCAGGTTGGGCAGAACAAGCGAATGAACAGTTTATGGTTAACGCCTGTTTTGAAAAACACGGCGTTTATATCGTATTGCGTACCCTAATTAATGGTACAAAACTCGAACTGCCTACGCAAGCCACGGTTTATCCAGCGGCAAATCGTAGTGAACGCCACACCCAAGATATGTTCGGTATAAAATTTATCGGACATCCTGATAATCGCCGCTGGACACGTCATCAGGCGTGGGACAAACACCAATACCCCTTGCGCAAAGATTTTCCAGCACAAGGCTCACCCGCCGATATTACACCGCCCGATATGCACTATGACTTTATCAAAGGTCACGGTGCAGGTGTGTATGAAATCCCCGTCGGGCCCGTTCATGCGGGCATTATTGAACCAGGCCATTTTCGTTTTCTAGCGGTGGGAGAGTTGATTTTGAATCTTGAAGAACGCTTAGGTTATGTGCATAAAGGTATCGAAAAAATTGCCGAGGGTAGAACGCCAGAATCCTTAGCACGTTTAGCAGGACGGGTTTCAGGTGACAGCACAGTGGGGCATTGTTGGGCAGCGTGTCAGGCAATGGAACAAGCGGCTGACATTGTCGTACCCGCACGCGCCAATTTGATACGCGGCATCGTGGCAGAACGTGAACGTATCGCTAATCATCTCGGTGATATGGGCGCGATTTGTAATGACGTGGCGTTTACTTTTGCGCAAATGCAGTTCACCCGTTTGCGCGAGTTGTGGTTGCGTACCAATGCCAGTGTGTTTGGGCATCGGTTGTTGATGGATGTTGTTATTCCTGCGGGTGTGAGTTGTGATGTATCGCAACTGTCTTGTGAATTGCTCAAAAAAGACATTATTCAAATCAGAGAAGAACTAGCAGAAATCATGCTTGCCGTAGACCTTAACTCCTCTTTAGAAGACAGATTATATACAGCGGGTTATTTATCGCCTGAGATAGCGGCAGCATTTGGTACAGTCGGTTATGTGGGACGTGCCAGCGGACAAGATTTTGATGTACGCCGTGACGCAGCTTACGCGCCTTACGATCAAGTCAGCTTTAAAGTCGCACTTGAAGACCAAGGCGATATTGCGTCACGGTTTTGGGTAAGGCATAAAGAAATTAATGCCTCATTAAAACTTATCGAACGCTTTATTCAATTGTTGCCAGAAGGTGAAATCACAACGACGTGGAAAACCCCTGCAATAGATAGCGAAGGCTTGGGAATCGTTGATGGTTTTCGCGGTGAAATTATTTCATACATACGTTTTGCAGCAGATAATAAAATCGCCCGTTTTTATCCGCGTGATCCCAGTATTTTAAACTGGCCTGCATTAGAAAAACTGGCACTTAATAATATAGTTCCTGATTTTCCCGTGTGTAACAAATCCCTGAATGGCTCGTATTCGGGCAATGATTTATAGGAAACGACCATGTTAAAACTACTGAAAAAAATAGTCACCACGGGAATTGTCACCGAAAAATGTAAAGCACCTAAAGATGCGGAACTGGAAACTTTAGGGATTGAAATTAAACGCCGCATTGATAAAAAGTTTTCGGGCAGTATCGCCATTCGTCAAGTGGATGCGGGTTCGTGTAACGGCTGTGAATTAGAAATTCACGCTATCAATAATCCATTTTATGACATTGAACGTTTTGGTATTCACTTCGTCGCCTCGCCCCGTCATGCCGATGTGTTATTAGTCACAGGTCCAGTATCACGCCACATGCAAACTGCGCTGTTACGCACTTATGAAGCCACCCCTAATCCAAAATGGGTAGTCGCTGTCGGTGATTGCGCTGTCTGTGGCGGTGAATTTGGTCAGTCTTATGCGTGCTGTGGCGCGGTGTCTAACGTGATTCCTGTTGATATGACTATCAGTGGTTGTCCGCCGACACCATTAGCATTAATGAAAGGATTATTGGGATTATTAGATCGATAATCGTCATTCACGAAAAAGTTTCATAACATGATTCATTTTGAGGCTATAGCTTTAATATTCTGGTCTCAAGCAACCAAAGTCACCAACAGAGCAGACAACAAGTATTTTTTGAGATTATGGACAATCTCAAAAACGCTGAGACACAAAGTCAAATTACATCGTGTGTTGCATAAATCTCGGCTGGATTTTTTAACACAGGCTCAACTGCTTGCCATTGCCCATCAACCAACTGCCGATAAAAACAGCTTTCACGTCCCGTATGACAGGCAATACCGCCTTCTTGTTCAATGTGCAGCAACAGCACATCTTCATCACAATCCATAAATAAGCCGATGACTTTTTGTCTATGCCCTGATTCTTCGCCCTTACGCCATAACCGACCGCGTGAGCGTGACCAATACACCGCATAACCTTCCTGCACCGTTAAAGCCAAGGATTCACGATTCATCCACGCAAACATCACCACTTTGCCGCTGTCGTGTTGCTGGGCAATCACAGGGATTAAGCCCTCTTCTGTCCAGCGAATTTCATTTAACCAATTCATGTTTTATGTATTCTCTTAATATCGGTTTGTGTATCGTTCATAAATTTTAAGCGGCTTGTAAAATCGCTAGGGCAATTTGTTCAGTGAGCGTAATCGGCATGAAATAATCAGCAGGATATAAATAATCTTCGCCCGATTCATCAATGACGCGGATAAAATTATGTTGAGCGGCAGTTTCATCTACAAGCACACGATAAATTTTAAACTGTTCCAAAGAAGCAGGATATTCTTTATTATCTATGCAAACCACAAAACCATCTGTTTTTATATCAGACGCTATCATTGTATTTCCTCCAACAACGATTTAATTTTCAGTTCTTTTTTGCCAATTCCTTTTGCTTCATACCAATGTAATTCAGCTAAAAATAATGAATTATCCGTTAGTTTAATAATGGCAGTTCCTTTGCATTTCCGCCAACGTCCTTTGCCATAAGTCTCTTGCAATCTATTCAATTCTCGAATTTTAGAACCGACAGTAAATGTTTCTATTTCGTTAATTTCGCTAATAACTTCAAATGGCATTAATATTCTTACTCGATAGATTTAACGGTTTTTTTGTAAAAATAACGCGATAAGATTTGCATTGTTGCAACGCGAATAATGGGCTTCGTGCCTCAGCCCATCCTATCGTGCTAGAGCGTCTTCGGTTGCGTTACAACGCGGAGCGTTGTAACGATTAATGATTCATGCCAGCCCGTAGCTCGTAGGTTGGGTAGAGTGATAACGAAACCCAACCTACGAGCTGGCAAGCATTTTTTGTTTTTCCATCCTACATGGCTTAATAAAAATCACTCAACAGGAACGCCCCAAGCGTCCTTTTTTTTAGCGTCCTTTTTTTTATCTTCAAAAAACGCAGAACTGCATAGTTTCATGGCTTTATTTTTATCGATTTTTAAACTCACTCCTAAAGCACATTTTTCAATGATTATTACGTTTTTTCTAGCGTAAAAATCTGATATAGAATAATTACTTTCATTATTATCTAAATATGTCTCTGTTTTTGATAAAAACTGCATTTTTTCATGATAACTCTTGTAAGAAATAAGTCTGTTATCAAGTTCAGTAATATATCCATACATTCGATCTTTTTCCCGCTCTTCTTGTTCCCGATCAAGGGTCGTTTCATAACCATAAGCATAACTAGAAGCAAATAAGCTAAAAAGCAACGTGATAACACCAAACTCTTTCATGTTTTAAAATTCCTAATAAAATTTGGTAAAGTCAGGTAGGGTGGGCAAGCGTCTTTTTGCTTGCCCACCGATTATACCAATTCAGCCCGTAGCCTGTAGGTTGGGTAGAGCGATAGCGAAACCCAACACATCAAGCCGTGAAGCCAACAACTTCACGGCTTTTTTATGCCATTAACTTCCCTGTATTTTTGCGTAGATTTAAAGGTACGCACGGCGTACCCTACAAGGCTTACAGGTTCGATTATATTTCGTTAATATCAGGACTAACGCCATTACTGATAAATTCTCCAGAAAATGTACCTTGACTGGTATCGGCAGAGCATATTACTTTTGCAGGTTTATGTTTATATGGATTTGAAAATACACAAAAACCAATAGCTTTGAGTTCATCAGTGCTACCATCAAAAGTAAAAGAAACCCGATCAATGGGTTGTGTTGCATTATCCTCATCTGTATGAATTTGCTTTGAACCATCCCCTGAAAAATAAATAAGTACATCATCCTTGAGCATAAATGTGAATGCACTACGACCATTCGGATGTATATTGTTTATTAATTTGTTTGAACATAACTTAGGATCTGCCAATACACCCATTGCCTCTACTTTAGTACATTTTCCAGTCAGTGTAGCTATAGTAACAATACCCTCTGCATTAACAGAAACAGGGTTAATAAAACTAGAGGTGAAAATAAAAACCATGAATAAAAAATTATTTTTCATTTTTATAAAAGCTCCGTTATTTGCTAACTTTACAATAAATCGTTCCAACGCTCTGCGTTGGAATGCGTTAGTTGACGCTCCAGCGTCTTTTAATACATCATGAAGATGCAAGATCGTCTTCGACTGTGTTACAAGGAGAATTAAAGCCCACCCCATAACCGAAGCACTTGGAGAGGGCTTGGTGAAATACTACGAATCGATACTTGCCATGATAGATAATCGTTATTGAATGAATTAATATCGATTTGTCCCGCTTCCGCCCTAGTAATAGCACTTCTTATATCTACAGAAAGTTGAAGAATAGTCTCTGCCGCCTTCTTGTGTCTTAGAAATAGCAAATCCGATACGATAATATCAAATTCAGGAATGCCTTTTCTTTTGGGAAAAATTATTTTGTTGCCATGATTGATGAATTCGATTTCAAGGATAAGTTTTTTTGCTTGCAAACGTAGGTCAGCAAACCGTTGGTATCTAGCAACCACAATCCCAGCATAGAGTCCACTGACAATACCTGGTGGGATACTAAAGACAAGATTTGTAATTATTTCATTCATAATTGTTATCTAACTATTTATTTTTAGTCGGTAGGTCGAGTGCATAGTGCATAGGATGGGCTGAGGTACGAAGCCCATCAATCGCGAACGATAGGCTTCTTTACATCAGTCTATCTATTGTGGCTATTTCATTATCAATCATCACAGAATCCAAATAAAGCGTATCAGGACAAATATCTTGTTCATTTACCCACGTTACCGTGCCATCAATAATAGTAACTTGTTTAAAATAGTTAATGTCTTGTAATTCCCTAAATACACCAAAATCTAATAATGGTTTACAATCATAAATACCGCATTCACCATTAGTAAATTCCAGTATTAATTGATAATCATCCGTTGGTTTAACGGTTTTAACACGGGGATTCATGATATTAACGTAACGGTTCAATTTTATAAGGCAGTTCACCAGAAACAGCGAGTTGCCAATCTGCCATTAACTCATCCTTATGTATTTCAATCCATGCTTGTAATAATTTCATTTTGGCTTTTGGAATACTGCCTTCCAAAATATCACCCTCTGGAATAGCAACAATAACTTCATCATCCTGATATTTAACATGGATATGTGGCAGTTTGTGTTGTTTATTATCCATGAAGTACACACAATAATAATGCCGTAAAACATAGAAATAGTGGGCATGATTATAATCTCACTTCAATACCGCGTGAACGCAAATGTCGCTTGGCTTGTTCAATGGTATATTCACCAAAATGAAAAATACTGGCGGCTAATACCGCATCGGCTTTGCCTTCGAGTATGCCTTCGGCTAAATGGTCTAAGTTACCTACGCCACCCGATGCAATCACAGGCACAGAGACCGCTTCACTGACAGCGCGGGTTAAGGGTAAGTTAAAGCCGCTTTTCGTGCCGTCTTTGTCCATGCTGGTTAATAGAATTTCACCCGCGCCAAATTCAACCATTTTCACCGCCCATTCGACTGCGTCTATGCCTGTGGGTTTGCGTCCGCCGTGGGTGAAAATCTCCCAGCGATTGGGTTCACCGTCCGCACTGACTTTTTTGGCATCAATGGCAACCACGATACATTGCGAGCCAAAACGTTCGGCGGCTTCTCTGACAAATTCAGGTCTAAAGATTGCCGCGCTGTTAATGCCAACCTTATCCGCACCTGCGTTTAACATGGTGCGTATGTCGTCTAAGGTACGAATACCGCCGCCCACCGTGAGCGGTATAAACACTTCACTGGCAACTTGTTCCACCACATGAACCATTGTGTTGCGTTCATGATGGGTAGCAGTGATGTCTAAAAAGGTGATTTCATCCGCGCCTTCACGGTCATAACGGCGGGCGATTTCCACAGGGTCTCCTGCATCACGAATATCAACAAACTGCACGCCTTTTACAACGCGACCGTTATCAACATCAAGGCAGGGAATAATACGTTTGGCTAGGCTCATGTATTTATTTTTATTTAGTTAATTGAATTCTAAAGGTTATTAGATAGCAGGCGTAGTTTTTTAAAACCATTTTTATTTATAAAGCATCTGAAATCGTAATTTGTCCAGTATCTCTCCATTAATAATATAATTATTCCCTTATCACAAGAATCTACAGAATATCCGTCATCTAAAATACGACATATTTGCTTTATTTGTCTGTTACTTAAGTTGCCGTGCTTT
This sequence comes from uncultured Methylococcales bacterium, assembly GCA_903902705.1. Lineage (GTDB taxonomy): Bacteria > Pseudomonadota > Gammaproteobacteria > Methylococcales > Methylomonadaceae > UBA4132. The sequence goes on along the minus strand of CAIUVX010000113.1, from coordinate 24,065 downwards.
ACACACTCTTCAGTTAATTGACGAATATAATACTTTTTACTAAAACATAAATTTTTAATTTGTTCATAGGTTAAAGATGGATTAATTAAAGCACGTTTTTTTGTTGTGCCAAAAATATAAATAACTAATAAGTGAATGTTTTTATAAGTTTTAACTGTGGTCGTCTTTTTAAGAATATTCATCAATAAACGCTCCCAATTACTAACAGATTCTGTCCATTCTTTTTCCACTGTTATTTTAATAACAAAAGCATCAACACTAAACGGATAAGCCACATCAATACATGGTTCATTTATTAGGTAGCTCTCACTTTTATAGCCTTCAATAAAGTATTTTAATTCAGCTATTAATTCTTTTATATCCATCGCAATAATCCTTACTAAATATTTAAAATTTAGGCGACTTCACGGTGTAGCGGTTGTTCAAGCAAATCACGCTCATCTTCATTATAAATACTTAACACATGGACACTTGTGCGGGTTTTGGCTTCGGTGGTATCCCAAAGTACATCAATAAGTGCGTCTAAAGCTTTGCCCGTGCTACTCATTGTGTCCATCCATGATTTTTTAACCATCATTTTGACAATGAAAGAACTTGGAATCATGCCTGGAATGGCTTCATCAAAATAAAGTTCTCCAATGATGTAGCCTTTGTTTTGACACGTTTTTTTGAAATCTTCCAATTTAATGGCTAATTCTTTTCTATCCATTGCAATACTCCTGCTTCATGTTGTAACAACGTTATCAATGCCTGAACGTTTTCAGCATTCTGACTACCAAGTACTTGATAACGTACCTGCTCATTCCATAAACAACGCCCCGATGTTGCAAACAGGCGAGCATAAGTCTGCATTAACACTTTATCGGTACTTTTTGCGTTTTCAAGTTTGATGAATAAACCACTAAACACTAACAATACACCAATGTCGTGCGTTTTTAACGCTTTTCTGACTTCGCCAACGCCATAAATTTGACACGTCTCATCAAACAAATTATCAATATCAAAATGTTCGCACACTTTAGCTTTCAGCATCAATTCAATACTGTAACCTGCTAAATAAAACGCGCCATCATACTTTTCATTCTCACAAAGTATTTCCGCTTCGCTTAATCGCTCGTAAGCAAGTTGCTTTATTTCTTCTGAGCTTTTCATGCGTAAGTCTCAGCAATCCTCTCCGCTTCGGCAAAATCCAATGACCCTTCATAAATTGCTCGACCTGTAATCGCGCCCATAATGCCTTCGTGGGCGACTTTACCTAAGGCGTGTATATCGTCCATGTTGGTGATGCCGCCTGAGGCAATCACGGGGATGTTAATAGCACGGGCTAAGCGGGCTGTGGCTTCGACGTTGACACCTTGCATCATGCCATCTCTGGAAATGTCGGTGTAAATAATGGCTTCTACGCCATCGGATTCAAAGTGTTGCGCTAAATCGATTACGTCATGTTTGGACAGTTTTGACCAGCCGTCAATCGCGACTTTGCCGTCTTTGGCATCCAAGCCGACGATAATGCGGCGCGGGTATTCGATTGCCATATCACGAACAAAATGCGGTTCGTTGACGGCTTTAGTGCCGATGATGACGTATTCCACGCCTGCATTGAGATAGGCTTGAATGGTATCTTCATCACGAATACCGCCGCCGATTTGCACAGGAACATCGGGATAGGCTTCGACAATCGCGTGAATTACGTCGGCATTTCTGGGTTTACCTGCAAACGCGCCATCTAAATCAACTAAATGTATGCGTCTTGCACCTAAGGCAACCCAACGACCTGCAACTTCAACAGGATTATCAGAAAATACCGTGTCATCTTCCATGCGTCCTTGACGTAGGCGCACACATTTTCCATCTTTTAAATCAATAGCGGGAATTAACAGCATAAAAACCTCAATAGTTAATGACTGCCAGTCCTTTGAAGGACTAGCAGTCATGTTGATTAAACTTGACCATTCCAGTGTAAAAAGTTTTTTAACAGTTGTAAGCCAACTGCCTGACTTTTTTCAGGGTGAAATTGTACGGCAAAAATAGTGTTTCGCGCCAAAGCACAGGCGAAGGCATCGGGATAATCGGTAGTTGCCGCAATTACAGACGCATCATCAGGCTGGGCATAATAGCTATGCACAAAATAAAAGCGGCTGTTTTGTGGAATGTTTTCCCACAATGGATGCGGACGTTGCGCCACTTGATTCCAGCCCATGTGCGGCACTTTTAATATCTCGCCTTGGGCATCACGCAACGGTTCTGGAAAATGTACCACATGACCTTGGAAAATATTCAGTCCATCGGTATGCCCATTTTCCGCACTGTCAGTAAGTAACGCCTGCATTCCCAAGCAAATACCTAACAATGGTTTAGTGTTGGCAACTTGTTTAATCACAGCGTCCAAACCTGATTGTTGTAATGCCTGCATACAATCGCGCATTGCACCCACACCTGGGAAAACCACGCGATCCGCGTTTAAAATTTCATTTTCATTAGCCGTGACTAACACATCCACTTCGGGGGCGGCGTGTTGTAAGGCTTTGGCAATGGAATGGAGATTGCCCATTCCGTAATCAATGACAGCAACAGAAGACATAAGTATAAGAATTTGCAGTGAGTGGCACGGCGAAAAACCATGCGTGAATAAAACTAGAGAACACCCTTAGTAGATGGCATTATACCCGCCATTCGCTCATCGGCGGTAATTGCCATACGGATAGCGCGACCTAAGGCTTTAAAAATAGTTTCGGCAACATGATGGGCATTCGCGCCTTTCAAATTATCAATATGCAGCGTGACACCCGCATGATTAACAAAACCTTGAAAAAACTCACGGAACAAATCGACATCAAAACCGCCGATGGAGGCTCTGGGATATTTGACCTCATAAAACAAGCCAGACCGACCTGAAAAATCAATCACCACCCGTGAAAGTGCTTCATCTAATGGAATGTATGCGTGACCATAACGAGAAATCCCTTTTTTATCACCAAGTGCTTGAGCAAACGCCTGACCCAGCGTAATACCTATATCTTCCACTGTATGATGCGCATCAATCTCTAAATCGCCATGCGCGACAATATCCATATCAATCAAACCATGTCGAGCAATTTGATCCATCATGTGATTCAAAAAAGGTACGCCTGTGACGAAGGAGGCTTTACCTGTGCCATCTAAATTGATGTTAATTTTAATTTGAGTTTCAAGCGTATTACGCTCGACTTGGGCGATTCGTTGAGTCATCGTTTAGTTAAAATAGTCTGAGAAATAAGCTACATCTTACACGTTTCCAGTAGCGTTTTAAATGTGTCTCCACTGGCTTAAAAAGAACACAATGAGTTTTGCCCTTGCATTGAGCTTAATTGTTATAATGACAGCTAACAAAAATACCATAGCTTCTTTTTAGCGATTCTTTATTTAATTCAAACAACTGTCATCATGAAACCAGCCTCAAATATTCATACCCACAAAATCCTCATCCTCGATTTCGGCTCGCAATATACCCAACTTATCGCACGGCGTATTCGTGAAATCGGCGTTTATTGTGAAATTTATTCCTGCGAATGCAGTGATGAAGAAGTCAAAAATTTTAAACCCAATGGCATTATTTTGTCGGGCGGGCCTGAAACGGTGACGAGTAGTGATACGCCGCGTGCGCCACAAGCTGTGTTTGAATTGGGCGTGCCTGTGCTGGGTATTTGTTATGGAATGCAAACCATGACGGAGCAATTAGGCGGTAAGGTGGAAACGTCTGACCATAGGGAATTTGGTTATGCGCAGATTCGAGCGCGTGGGCATTCTAAATTATTGTCAGGCATTGAAGATCATTTATCAGCAGAAGGCTTTGGTTTGCTGGATGTGTGGATGAGTCATGGTGATAGAGTGACTGAATTGCCTGACGGTTTTATCATGATTGCCAGTTCAGACGGTGCGCCGATTGCGGGGATAGCGAATGAAGCTAAAGGATTTTACGCATTGCAATTTCATCCAGAAGTTACGCACACGAAGCAAGGCGGACGTATTTTATCGCGTTTTGTTTTGGATTTGTGTGGCTGTGATGCCCTTTGGAATTCTAGCAATATTATTGAAGAAAGCGTTCGAGCGGTTCGTGAAAAAGTAGGCACGGATCATGTTATTTTAGGCTTATCGGGTGGCGTGGATTCGTCGGTGGTCGCTGCGTTATTGCATAAAGCAATTGGCACGCAATTAACCTGTGTGTTCGTCGATACGGGCTTGTTGCGTCTGCACGAAGGCGATGCGGTAATGGCGATTTTCGCTGAACATTTAGGTGTTAAAGTCATACGCGTGAATGCGGAACAGCGTTATTTAGACGCACTCAGCGGTGTGACTGATCCTGAACAAAAACGCAAAATCATCGGTAATTTGTTTATCGACATTTTTGATGATGAAGCGGGCAAAATTAAAGATGCAAAATGGTTAGCGCAAGGCACGATTTATCCCGACGTGATTGAATCAGCTGGCTCTAAAAGTGGCAAAGCGCATTTGATTAAGTCACATCATAATGTTGGCGGCTTGCCTGAAAATATGACGCTGAAATTGGTTGAACCCTTGCGCGAATTGTTTAAAGATGAAGTGCGTAAATTAGGCGTGGAATTGGGCTTGCCTGCCGATATGGTGCATCGTCATCCATTCCCTGGTCCTGGTTTGGGCGTAAGAATTTTGGGCGAAGTGAAAAAAGAATACGCCGATTTATTGCGTAAAGCCGATGCGATTTTTATTGAAGAACTGTATCGCCATGATTTGTACAATAAAGTCAGTCAAGCATTTGCGGTATTTTTGCCTGTTAAATCTGTCGGTGTGATGGGTGATGGTCGTCGCTATGATTATGTGATTGCCATTCGTGCCGTGGAAACCATCGATTTTATGACGGCTCGTTGGGCGCATTTGCCATACAACTTTTTGGATTTAATCTCACGGCGGATTATTAACGAAGTGGCAGGGATTTCTCGCGTCACTTATGACATCAGCGGCAAGCCACCTGCAACGATTGAATGGGAGTAATGTTAAATCCCGCCATCCCGCTTTTTTCAAACGGAGACGAAAAAGATGAAGCTTGGATGCGTTATGCCATACGTTTGGCACAACGCGCCGAAGCACGAGGTGAAGTGCCAGTTGGAGCGTTGATTGTTAAAAATGAAAAGTGTATCGCCGAAGGCTGGAATGATTCAATCGCCAGCCATGATCCAACCGCTCATGCGGAGGTGGTAGCTTTACGGCAAGCGGGCAGGGCGGTGGAAAATTATCGACTGGTAGATACCACGCTTTATGTCACCTTAGAACCGTGCGTGATGTGCATGGGGGCAATCAGTCATGCGCGTATAAAGCGGCTGGTGTTTGGCGCGTTTGATCCTAAGCGTGGCGCGGTCTGTCATGCCTTGAGCTTGACTAACGCGCCATTTTTGAATCATCGTGTTGAGTGGACAGGCGGTGTATTAGAAACAGAATGCGGCGATTTACTCAGAGATTTTTTTCGCGCTAGACGGTAAAGTGGGCTGTGTTCAAACGCACCCACTTACTCCATGTAATACAAGGTTTTTTCCGTTTTATCCAATGCTCGTTCGGCGCGATTATAAGCTTTCCATAACGCATCCATATCATGAGGGACGACAGTTGCCAACTCACCTAATTCTATCGCCGCTTTAATCAAACTAAATACAGAACTATTCAACGCGGGTTGTCCTTGTCCACAATACTTAACGCCCGCATTTCACCCTGCCAATTTTTTGTCATTTTTGGCTCAACGGGTTTATTAGTCCGTTTTCAAAGTTAAAACCACCGCCTTTAGGCGGTTAGATTTATCTATGATGTGTGAGTTATGATAAGCTAAAAGCCTGAAAAAGAAGGAGAGCTTATGGATTATCGTTATGGAAGTCATACGGTTTACAAAATTCAATACCACAAGTATTTGTGACGAAATATCGTTATAAAGTATTGAAAGGAGATGTTGGATTGAAAGTCCGTGAATTGATCAGACAGACGTATGAAGCCTTTGTTGAGAAATCATCAAAGGTGTCGTCAGTCAGGATCATGATGCCCATTTTTGTCTCTGCGCCGCCGAACATTGCACCGAGCGAGATAATGAGGCGAATCAAAGGAAGGTGTTCGATAAAGCTGTTTGAGAGCTTTCCCGATTTGAAAAAGCGATAGTGGGGGAGACACTTTTGGGCGAGAGGCTACTTTTGCGCCATTTCTGGCGAATTGACCTAACAGCTTTAGCTGGTGGTTGTTAAGTTTTTCATCATTCGCTGCCCGAAAACTAGGATGCCAGTTTCGAAACGTTGTACTAGGGGGACGGTAAGGATTCCTTCGTAGTGCGACGTGAGGTCGTATAAATAATTGTTTAGCTTGAGCAATCATGACTAAACCTGCCTTAACCATCGATTAACAATTATTTGCAAAAGCGGCTAATCTTGTTGCGGTGTAGAATCCTGATTTATTAATAGAAATGGCATTAACTGAGTTTATTAAAAATCATCAAGTCGTAAAGAAACCCGATATAAGAGAGTTGGTTGGCAAGGTGGAGATTGCGCCAGATTATGATGATAAGAAATTAGAACCTATAGAAAATTCTTGGGATCAGTGGTTTGCTTCAATGGCTCAGTTTTCGGATGATTTTATGGCAGACGGACGTGAGCAGCTAGCGTAAACGACCTCTATAACAGATTTAACCTGTTACCAAAATTTGTAAAACACAAAGTAAACCCTACCTCGCAATTCTCCATTAATTAACATTACCTCTCATCATGCTAAGACTCATACACACCGCCGATTGGCATTTAGGTCATACTTTACACGGTGTTTCACGACACACCGAACACCAGCAATTTTTGAATTGGTTGCTGGCTGAATTATTGGACAAACAAGCCGATGCACTGATTGTGGCGGGGGATATTTTTGATTCGGCAAATCCATCCGCACAGGCACAAGCGCAATTGTATGAGTTTTTAGTCAGTGCTAAAAAACAGCAAGCTGCGTTGGATATTATTTTAGTCGGTGGTAATCACGATTCGGCAACCCGCTTGGACGCGCCTTCGTCGATTCTGAATGCCTTGGGCGTTTATATGGTTGGTGGTTTGCGGCGTGACAATCAGGCTATTGATTGGCGGCGGTTAATAGTCCCGTTGACCAATGCGCAAGGTGAGATTAAGGCGTGGTGTGGAGCTATGCCATTTTTGCGCAATGCCGATTTGCCCAATAGTGAAGACGATGATCCGTTAGTGACGGGCGTTAAATCACTGTACGATGAGTTATTTACCCAACTGCAAAACCACGCTCAACACGGCGAAAGTCTGATTATGACGGGGCATTGTTATATGGTGAATGGCAATGTGTCGGAACTCAGCGAGCGGAAAATTTTGGGCGGTAATCAACACGCGCTACCTGTTGAGCTATTTCCTAAAGCCATAGCTTATGTGGCGTTGGGGCATTTGCATTTGGCGCAAACCGTAGGCGCGAATGAGCATATCCGCTACAGCGGTTCACCGATTCCGCTGTCATTTGATGAAAGTCATTATGTGCATTCGGTGTTGCAAGTTGAGGTGACAGCAGGGCAGGACGTAGTCATCACAAAACTTAAAATTCCACGCGTTGTTGAGTTATTGCGCATTCCTAACAGCAAAGAGTTTGCCACGCTGTCCAATGTGCTGGCGCAATTAGAAAGTTTGGATTTAGCCGATTTGCCAGAAGCACAGCATCCGTTTGTGGAATTGCGTATTAAACTGGATAAACCAGAGCCTAGTTTGCGCCAACAGATTGAAGAGGTGATTAGTGTGTTGCCTGTGCGCTTATTAAAAATAACTACCGCATACACAGGCAATGATAACAGTCTGGCTGATTTGCAGATTGAGCAACGCTTGGAAGAATTGCAACCGTTGGATGTGTTTCAACGCTGTTATCAGACTAAATACGACACGCCCGCGCCTGATGATCTCACCGCGTTGTTTAATGAGTTGTTAGAAGGAATCGAATAATGCGTATTTTAGCCATACGCGGTAAAAATCTTGCCAGTCTTGCCGATGAATTTGAAATTTTATTAAACGAAGGCGCGTTACAAACGGTCGGTTTATTTGCGATTACAGGACAAACAGGCGCGGGTAAAAGCACGATTTTGGATGCTTTGTGTTTGGCGTTATATGACAAAATGCCACGTTTGCCTGATGGCATTGGCGTTGCGGTAGGACACAAAGACGAAGACGAAAATCAGCGCGTAAAACATAATGATGTACGCTCGATTTTGCGGCGCGGTGCAAGTCATGCCTACGCGGAAGTGGATTTTGTCGGCAAAGATAAACAAGCCTATCGAGCGCGTTGGCAAGTCAGCCGTGCCAGAGGTAAAGCAGGCGGTAGGTTACAAGCACAAGAAATTCTGCTCAGTCATATTGACAGTGGGCAACGTTTGGGGCAGGGAAAAACCAGCACTTTAGAGGCGATAAGCAACTTGGTGGATTTAAGTTTTGAGCAGTTTCGCCGTTCGGTTTTATTGGCTCAAGGTGATTTTGCCGCATTTTTAAAAGCCAAAAAAGATGAACGTTCCAGTTTGCTTGAACGCATTACGGGAACGGAACTCTATTCAGAACTTTCGATTGCCGCGTTTGAACGCGCCAAAGTGGAAAAGGTAGAACTAGACCGCATTAGTGGATTAATGCAACATCAAATTCCATTGGAAAGTTCAGCACGACAAGAGCTGGAACAGCAACGTGATGTGCTTGCCGCTTCGGTGCTGGAACTGGATAAGCAACTTATCGATAATCAAAAAATTATCGACTGGTATGTGAAACTGAAAAAATTCCAACAAGCGGAACAGTTAACCAGTAATGCCTTGGCTGACAGTTCACAGGCATGGAATGACGCTGAACCCTTGCGTGTGCATCTCAAACAAGTCGAAGCCGCACAGCCATTAAGACCGTTATTAAACCATTATCAACAGGCACAAGTGGATTATGATGATGCCGAGACAAAATTAAAAACCGCGCTGGAAGCTCAGGCAGCGGCGGACATAAAACTGCACGCTGCCAACGCGCAGTTAAGCACACAAAATGCTCACTTACTGGCAGTCGAAACCCAGCACCAGCAAGCCCAACCTGTGTTAAAAGCGATTCGTGTATTGGATACCCGTCTTGAAGTCTTGCAAACAACGCTTAACGGTTTAACTACTGAACAAAATCAGCTTCATAATGAGTTAAGCACCGCCCAACAGCAACACAACACCCTGATAAAACAGCAAGCTGAACAACACGCCGCGTGGCAACAGTTAAACGATTGGTTAGCCGAGCATCAAGCCTTAGAACCGCTTGCCGAGAATTGGAAACATTGGCAAAGTGAGCTTAATCGTTATAGCGTACTCAATAAACAACGGACTGAAGACATCACCGCAGCAGAAAAAATCCAGTCTACGGTGGATAAAAACCAGCAACGCTTGAGCGTGTTACAAACGGATATTGATGCTAAAAAACAAGTATTGCATGAGCAACAAACCGTATTAGCGCAACTTAAACAACAAGAATCACAATACTCGTTGACGCAGTTACATCAAGACAAAGAACGCCTAGAACTTGAAAGCCAACAGCTAAGCCGCGCAATTACACTAAGCACGCAAGCAGTCGCAGTACACACGCAGATAAGTCAAGACACGCAACGCTTAACAATTATCGAACAAACGGTAGAAACCACTAGCCGACAACTCGACATTCTAAACCAACAACAAGCTATCAATCATATTAGCCTAGACGAAGCCAAAAAAGCCCTCGCACTGATTGAAGCCACTAGCCATAAAGATGCCCAGCAATTGCGGACATTGTTAATCCAAGATCAGCCTTGTCCTGTATGTGGCGCGTTAGAACATCCGTGGCAAACACACGCTATCGCCTTGAATAACCAACACACGCAAGCACAACAACAGCGTGTCGATGAATTGGAGCAAGAAAAAACCAGCTTGATTAAAATCATCACCAGTCACTTCCAAACGATTGAACAACAGAAAGAGCAAGCCATTGAGCTAAATCATAAAATAATCTTGGCAAAAGAAAGCAACGATATTTTACTCAATGATTGGCATACGTTGATTTTGCCTAATAAACCTGTGTTGGCTTTGCAAAACGTGGATTTATTACCGTTACTGACTGCGCAATATGAGCGCGTCACTGCCGACTTAGCACAAATCAAACAACAAGAAAAAGCCGCGTTAGCGGTGCAACAGAAAATAAAAACAGCACAACACGCCTTTGATACTGCCAAGCAAACGCAGGAATCCTTAAGCAACGAACACACCGCGCTGGATAAACAACTCACGCAACATAAAGCCGAATTACGCGCTTATCTGGCGACTGTTGATAACCTAGAAAGCCAACTGAATGGACTAATTGAATCATTGGCTGTGCCGTGTGGGCAGTTAGATCATTGGCAAACGTATCTAGCATTTCCTGTCGCGTTGGGTAAGAAAGTTCAGCAATTTCAACAAAACCAACAACAACTGGCAACGGTTAATAAAAACCTAGAATCAAGCTTGCAACGAACGCAACTTGCCGCGCAAACCTGTGAGCAACGTCAACAACGGCTCACGCTTAAGCAAGCCGACATACAACGCGAAACCGAACAAAAACAAAGCTTAGTGCTAGAACGTGACACACTTATTGCAAGCTGTAAGGGTAATTTTAATAGCCCAGTAAGCGCGGACGTTATTGAACAGCAATTAACCCAGCAATTAGAACTAGCAAAAACAGCCCAACAACACGCCGCAACCGCCGTTAATCTTGCCACCACAGAATTGGCAAGCCAAAAAACGCAACAACAACACTGGCAAATAGAACGTACCCGCCGCGATGACAAGCTACAAAAATCCCTAGCGACACTTAACCAAGACCTAGAACGGCTTGCGATTAATCGAGAGCAACTCAGCGAATTATTGCAACAAGATGAACACTGGTTAGACGAACAAAAAGCCACTATTGCACAACTGGAAAAAGCCCTACAAGCCGCCACTGCCTTATTGACCATTAAAACAGACGATAGAAAACACCATGAAACTCTAGCGGTTGCCGTGCCAGAAGTCACCGCTCTGCAAACCGCCAGCGAATTACAACAACAAAAACAATCGTTAAACGAACAAAAACAAGAACACGATTTGCAACTACGCGAAGATGATAAAAAACTCACCAGCAACAGTGATCTTAAAGTGGAATTGGACAAGCAACGCTACCGCTGGGAACAATGGCAAAGCTTGAATGATTTAATCGGCTCAAGTACAGGCGCGAAATTTCGCGTGTTTGCGCAAAGTCTCACCCTAGAAGCTTTGCTCATTCACAGCAACAAACATCTAGCCGACTTTGCCAAACGCTACGCCTTACAGCGCGTTCCTAGCAGTGATTTAGAATTACAAATTATCGATAGAGACATGGCAGACGATGTGCGTAGCGTTCACAGTCTATCAGGTGGCGAAAGCTTTTTAGTGTCGCTGGCGTTAGCATTAGGTTTAGCCTCACTGTCATCCAATAAAACCCAAGTGGAATCATTATTTATCGATGAAGGTTTTGGTAGTCTCGACCCTGAAACCTTAGACATAGCGATCGCCAGTTTAGACACTCTGCAAGCGTTAGGACGTAAAGTTGGGGTAATTTCTCATGTGCCGATTTTAGTAGAACGTATCGGTGCAAAAGTAGTAGTAGAAAAACAAGGTGGCGGTAAAAGTACAGTGACGATTGTTGGTGGCTATTGAATCAATAGCATGAATAACACATTCTGAGCCCGTCGTAACTACTTAAGTAGTCGCTCAAAAGTCTCTCAAATTAATCCAGCAAAAAATTTGCTTGTTGTCGTTGATTATTCAGCGCAGTTTCTATGGTTTCGTCTTTTAAATTGACCCCCGAAAACTAACATTTTTCGGATTCATTCAGCAAAAACAACAGCTTTTTTAATGCTAGATCATAACTGAGTCCGTTGTTGTGAATATTAGAAATACAGTTGCGGTCGGCATCGGTACTGATACCTGATTTTGCTTTATAGGTGAAATAAACGCCCATGCTGTCGGGTGAACTTAAACCAGGACGTTCACCGATTAACACGATACACAAACGAGCGGCGTAGTGGTCAGCGACTGCATCACCAATCGCAACTCGTCCGTGTTTAATCAGACAGACAGGCGGCAGTTGGTACGCCTTGGCTTGCAGTTCGGGCAACAATAAATTTAAAAACGGTACTGCGTGTTGCTCTATGGCTTTGGATGATAAACCGTCCGCTACCACAACCACAGCATCCGTTTGAATGTTTGGGTACTGTTGCAAACAACGTACGGCAGATTCGCTTAACAAGCGTCCTAAATCGGGACGTTGTAAATACATCCGCTGATTTTCTGCTTGGGTTTGTAACGTTAGCGTTGTATAGCCCAGTGTATTGATACGTTGTTCCAGTTGAACAAAATCCAGCGGGATATTGACTGCATCACGCGCTAAGGCGTGGGCTAATTGAAACTCCAGACTATTGCGTGTGGTTTGACTCATGCCTGCACGCCCTTGGGCAATACGCGCAGGGGTGAATTGGTTCAAGCTGTGCCATAAGTCGTTAGAATCAGCCATTGCCGCCTCCAGTCAGTTTTTGTAGCGCAGGTTTAAATAAAGCGGGTAACTCGCGTTGTGCCATCAATTGATTATCCGCATTAAAAATGCCGTGTTGTTGCAGCCAGTGTTCAAATTCTGGTGCGGGTCTTAAGCCTAGCACTTGGCGCACATACAGCGCGTCATGAAATGAAGTTGATTGATAATTGAGCATCACATCATCCGCACCTGGGATGCCCATAATAAACGTACCGCCCGCCACCGCGAATTGTGTCAACAGCATATCCATATCATCCTGATCGGCTTCGGCGTGGTTGGTGTAACAGACATCACAACCCATCGGCAAGCCCAATAATTTGCCGCAAAAATGATCTTCCAAACCTGCGCGAATAATCTGCTTACCGTCATACAGATATTCAGGGCCGATAAAACCAACGACGGTATTGACTAACAGTGGTTTAAATTTGCGGGCAACTGCATAAGCGCGGGCTTCACAGGTTTGCTGATCCAGTCCTTGGTGTGCATTGGCGGATAACGCGCTACCTTGTCCCGTTTCAAAATACATACAGTTATTGCCCATTCCATTATCGAATAAGCTACCGCGTTTCAGTTCCAGCGCGGCGAGATGGGCTTCGTGTAAGATATTCAGATTAATACCAAAACTGTCATTGGCTTTTTGTGTACCCGCAATGGATTGAAACACTAAATCAACGGGTGCGCCTTGTTCAATGGCTTTTAAGGTGGTGGTGACATGAGCCAGCACACAAGATTGCGTCGGTATCGCATAGCGGTCGATAACGTCATTCAGCATATAAAGCAAGCGCGAGGTGGCTTCCAGATTATCTGATGCGGGGTTAATGCCGATAACCGCATCACCGCAACCATACAGCAAACCATCCAGCAAACTGGCAGCAACGCCTGCTGGATTATCGGTAGGATGATTGGGTTGTAAACGGGTGGATAAGCGGTTTTCTAACCCTATCGTGCCACGAAAGCGGGTAATCACGCGGCATTTTTTCGCCACCAGAATCAAATCCTGAATGCGCATAATTTTAGACACCGCCGCGACCATTTCAGGGGTTAAACCAGCGGCAATGCTGGTTAATACCTCGGTGGTCGTATGCTCAGACAACAGCCAATCACGAAAATCGCCGACTGTTAAATGACTGACAGGCGCGAACGCCACACTGTCATGTTCATCAATAATCAGGCGGGTGACTTCATCCTGCTCATAAGGCACTAATGCTTCATTGAGAAACTGTTTCAGCGGCACATCGGCAAGTACCCATTGCGCCGCGACGCGCTCCAGATTATTGGCAGCCGCCACACCCGCAAGATAATCGCCAGAACGCGGCGGTGTCGCTTTCGCCAGCAGATTACGCAGGGTTTTAAAATCGTAGGACAGCTTTGCTATATATGCCTTATACATTGGAACAATGTATCAGCGTGAAGGTGGTGGCGGTGCAAAACCATCTTCTTTCCACAGTCGATTACCGCTGTTGCCGCTATCATGAGAACATTCCTGCAAAATACCTTTGCGGCACAAAGTTTCACGCCATTCATATTTAAAAAATAGTTTTTCCATGGGTTCTGGGCTAGGTTCAAACGATACTGTCATGCTGGGCGAATAGGTACTTTCTCCAAAACCAGTACCAGCGGATGGTGTAGCAGCCCTAGATGCTGAACCACTCATTGCTTCATCTTTATTATAGATTTGCGGACGTGGACGTTCAGCATACACAGCCATAGCAATCACACCCATTGCTGAATTATCGCCCCACGCGGCAGCGTAAGAATTCTCGGCTTCGGTAAAATAAAAACGATTGGTTTGATTGATGCCAGTACGCCAGCCTTCATAATCCGCGCTATCATGCGGATTCAAAATATACATTCGTTCACTGTTAGCCAGCCATGATTGCTTTCCGCTGATAATATTACGACCATCAACAGCAATCACTAAGCCTATCCGTTGATTGCTGTTATTGACCACACGCAATCGATAACGGTCATTCTGAGTCGCTTGAATGTAGGCGCGATAATGTGAGGAATCAGAATTTAAAGGAAATTCGGGTAATTTCCCCTGATTATCACTTTGTACACTCAAGGTCACGGGTAAATAAGGGGGCGAAGACATTACACGATCACCACCGATAACTGGATTACTTGCACATGCTGTCATACCTGCAATGGCTAATAGCATTGCAAAAAATTGTCGCTGGTCCATTTTTCACCTCTTCATAGTTGGTTAAAAAATAAATTTTTACTCTGTAGAAATAGCCTGTTGCTGATTTTTTAATGCCGCATCTAAGGTATGCCATGCCAGTGTTGCGCATTTCACTCGTGCGGGATATTCGCGCACTCCTGCTAATACCGCTAGTTTTCCCACCGCTTCTAATTGAATATCCTCAGTTTTTCCTGTGGTCATTTCATGAAATAGCTTAAATAAGGTTTCGGCTTCGGTTTCGGTTTTTCCTTTAATAATTTCAGTCATCAACGACACCGAAGCGGTAGAAATAGCGCATCCTGAACCCTGAAAACTGGCATCTTCAATAGTATCAGCATTCATTTTTAAAAATAGCGTTAAACGGTCGCCGCATAAAGGATTGAAACCCTCCACTTGTCGGTCAGCATTCTCAATAATGCGAAAATTGCGCGGGTTACGGTTGTGGTCAAAAATCACCTCTTGATAGAGGTCGCGTAGGTCTTCAAACATGGATTATTCCTAATTATTAATGTGTTATCGGTTATCAAAAAGAGGTGAAAAAGAAAATAACACATGAGGCTATAATATAACAAACTACAGTTTTAACCCATTAGCGTTTTTTGATACGCGAATTAAAGTGATTTTATAGCACTGGGATGACGAATTAACATTGAAAATTTATCTTTGCGTTTATTCAGCCAGCCTCGTACTTCGATGGTTTTGCCTTGATAACTATTAAGCTCAGGAAACAACGACAACCATTCCATGTCGATACGCACATCAAAGCGGTCAGAAAATTGTAAATAAACAAATTTTTTGGCAGGATGTACGGATTTCACTTTACCCACTAAGCGTGTCCAGCCAAAATGCCCCGCTTCTGTTAGCTCATCCACAGGAATAACGGCATATTCAGGACGTTTCCAAATACCTAGTTTGGCTTTTTCTGCTTGTTGGGACGCTGTTACCAATTCATTCACATACTTCAAATTAGGCGGAAAAATACTCACTTCTGCCAAACCTTCAGCAAGCAATGATTGATTGATGAATTCTTTATTTTCAGTGAATAAATAGCCTAGGGTTCTACCGTAACTATCGGTTTTTTCGGCATCGGTTTCTAGGCGGACATTGGTGTCTTTAAGTTTGGTAATCAGCCAGTTTTTCGCATCTTCACCACCTGCATCAGCTAGTTTGTCACGGTGTTGTACTTCGGGGGTGTTAATCCCTAATAAACGAATTTTTTGCCCATCTTCTAAGACGACCGTGTCACCATCATAAACCGTTTTAACGCGATATAAACCAACGCCAGCCTCTACCGCTATTTTTTTTGAATCAGGTACTGAGGAGCGATCAGAAAAAGGTACTTCACGGCTTGCATCTTTCCATTGATACACCTCTGCACTCACTAAAACAGGCAAAAATAAAACTAAAATTAATAATTTTTTCATAAACAAACCAAATAAGAACGCTGATAGTTAGTATCTTAAATGAATAAATAATATTGTCCAATTAGCCGTTTTCATAGATAATTGTCTGTTTTTATAAAAAAACTGCTTAGGAAAATTAATTCGGCAACAGCTATTTTAACGATTATTGGGTACTTAATGACATTTATTGCGAGCAGTTCGCCGAGTAACACATGAATATAAATAACTTTGCAAAAGACTTGTTAAAACAAGCCTTGCACTTGGAATCAGATATTACCTTATTTGATAGCGCGACCCCCTTATTAGGCAATTTAGCCGAATTAGATTCTATTGGTGTGGTTAATGTGATTACTTTGATTGAAGAGCAACTTGGTTGCATTATCGAAGACGACGAAATTAATGCCGAAGTATTTGAAACCTTTGGTAGTTTGGTTATTTTCATACAAGGTAAGCAATGCTAAACAAAGTTGTGTTGGGATAACTGTTCGATAAACCAGCGTAACACTTTGCCTTTATTGTTTGTTTTCCATGCCATACATAAAGCGAGTGGCGGTATTGGTTCTTCTAATGGCAGTGCAATAAGCAAACCTTGGGCAAGCACATCGTGAATCCTGTGTGCAGGTAAAAAACCAACGCCTAAACCCAAACACTGCGCCTGTATTTTTTCTGTTATTGATGGCACACTTAATACAGGACGCTTGCTAAACACCCGCTGACTTTGCGGAGCTTGATTTCTGGCAGAATCTCTGACCACAATAAAACGATACTGCTCAATCAGTTGTCGGGATAAAGGCGACGTGGTCTTAGTCAATTCATGTTCGGGAGCAACGGCGAATGTCCATTCAATCTCCTGAATTTTTTGATATTTAATGCTATGACTTGGCAAAAATTCAGTTCCTGTTCCTATCACTAAATCCACGCGATTACTGGCGAGTGCTTCTTGGGTACCACCGAGTACCTCTTCGTAAAGGTTAATTTCAATATCGGGCTGTATTTCATAAAACTGTGCAATCAATGGATAGATAAATTCAAAATCCAAAATGGAATCTATGGCGATATTAAAAACCGCTTCCCAGCCACTATGGGTTTTTTTCGTGGTCATGGCGAGTCGTTCCGTTGCTTGCAAAATTTCCCGCCCTTGCTCCAGTAACACTTTACCCGCTGGCGTTAGCACGGCTTTCCTGCCTTCTTTGCGAAACAATACCACATCCAAATCCTGTTCCAGCTTTTGTATGCTATAAGAGATTGCCGACGGTACACGAAACAGCTCATTCGCTGCGGCAGCAAAACTGCCTTTGCGCTCAATGGCATCCAATACTTCCAGTGCATCTAGGGTGATAGGATATTTCATCGGCTTTACTCGTGTGAATTGTTCAAATATTTTGCATGAATTGAGCAAAATCTATCGCTTTTTATTTTGTGAGCCAACCCTATAATGTACTCAACAATTTAAATAAGCAGAGGATTGAATATGAAAGCATTAATAAACAAAACATTAGCAGCGAATGCAGGTTGGGAAGTACTGATACTGCGTGTACCGATTGGCTTGATTTTTGCCGCACATGGTAGCCAAAAACTATTTGCATGGTTTGGCGGTTATGGTTTGGAAGGTACAGGACAATGGATGGCATCGGTCGGTTTACAACCTGATTTTCTTATGGCGTTATTGGCGGGTAGTGCGGAATTTTTTGGCGGTGTCGGCTTAATACTGGGTTTATTTACCCGTGCTTCTGCCGCTGTGAATGCCTTGACTATGTTAGTCGCGCTGTTAGCTGTGCATTTGGGTAAGGGTTTTTTCATGGATACACACGGCATTGAATACGCACTGGCGTTATTATCAGCGAGCGCAGCATTAATGTTTATCGGCGGTGGGCGTTATTCAGTCGATGATTATTTGCTGAAAAATAGTTTTTTTGGGGTGCAAGATGACTGAGAAAACTAGACAACTTGTCAATATTATTACTGGGCAAACCACCAGTGATGGCGCGGGGGTAAAATTAAAACGGGTAATTAGTCCACAGCACAAAAACGCGTTTGATCCATTTTTGTTACTGGATGAATTTGGCTCAGATGAACCAGCGGATTACCTAGGCGGTTTTCCCAGTCATCCACACCGTGGTTTTGAAACTGTTACCTATATGCTGAAAGGCGCAATGTTACACCGTGATCATTTAGGCAACGAAGGGCATTTACGCGCTGGTGATGTGCAATGGATGACAGCGGCTCATGGTATTATTCATTCTGAAATGCCAGAGCAGGAAAATGGCTTGTTACACGGTTTTCAACTGTGGATTAATTTACCTGCCAACGAAAAAATGAAACCACCACATTATCAGGACATTGCTGCCGTCACTATTCCGCAGCTTGATTTGGCAAATGGTGGCACTATTAAAATCATTGCGGGCGAGTATTCATCCATTCAAGGCGCGGTACAAGGTGTCAGTACCCAACCTTTATATTTGGATGTATCGTTAAGTCCACAGCAATCGCTTACCGTACCAATAGACGCACAACACACCGCAGTAGTTTATGTTTATCAAGGCGAACTGGTGATTGATAATAAAGTTTTACAAGCAGGACAACTGGGACAGTTAATCAACGGCAATGTCATAAGCATAGTAACGCAAACGCAGTCAGCACAATTTTTGCTGTTAGCCGCGCTGCCGTTAAATGAACCCGTTGTACAGTCAGGACCATTTGTGATGAATACTGTTGAAGAAATTGAACAAGCGTTTCGTGATTACCGTAACGGCGTATTAACACTTTTGTAATTTAACCCCCATCCTTTATTCCATTCGAGAGAAATTGACATGACTGAAAAATATAACGCGCCGATAGCTGTTAATGTAGAAGCAGGAAAAACCTATTACCACTGTCGTTGTCGTTTAAGTGGAGCAATGCCACTTTGTGATGGATCTCATAAAACAACCGAAAATAGCCCGTTAGCGTTTGTTGCCGCAGAAACTAAAACCGTTTATTTATGTGCCTGTGGTAAAACCAATACTCCACCGTATTGCGATGGCAGTCATGCAGGTTAGCGGATAATAAGCGTTATTTAATTTTATTCAACCAAGGAGACGACCATGCAATCCAAATCTGCAATAACCAGTGTAAAAATTCACGATATTATTCAAACCCGTTGGAGTCCAAGGGCGTTTGCTGCTGATAAAGCCGTCAGTCATGAGGATTTATTGGCATTGCTAGAAGCTGCACGTTGGGCTGCTTCTTGTTTTAACGATCAGCCGTGGCGTTTTGTGGTGTGCGATAAAAATACCAATGCCACCAGTTGGCAAAACGCATACGCAAGTATCGTAGAAAGAAATCAATTATGGGCAAAAAATGCCCCTGTGCTAATTCTTGCCGTGGCAATGGCTAATTTTAATCACAACGACAAACCTAACCGATGGGCAATGTATGACACGGGAGCGGCTTGCGCTAACCTATCTTTACAAGCCACAGCTTTAGGGCTAATTGTCCATCAAATGGGTGGTTTTGATGCTGAAAAAACCCGCGAATTATTTCATTTACCTCATGACTGCACACCAATGGCAATGTTGGCAGTTGGCTATCAAGCCGATGTTGATGTGCTTCATGAAGATTTTAAAGCAATCGAATTAGATCAACGCTCACGCGTTACCTTGGGTGAGCGGTTTTATGCGGGGCAATGGGGCAAGGGTATTGAATAAGCTCCCTCACCCAACCCTCCCCAAGGAGAGGGCTTTTTATTTTATTAGATTTTTTGCGCCACAGTCGGAGTAAAACAGCTTTAGCTGTTTTTAGCCAATAGTTAAAGAGACTGTGAAAGGTATCTCTATGAATAATAATGATTCTTGGACACCAGAAGAAATTGCCAGAGCAAATGAAAGGCAAAAAGAAATAAGTGAAGCAGCAGAACTAAAAAAAGTACATCTCGAATTGAAAAGTAAAGATACTAATCCCATATTCATGGGGCTGATATGGTTCATTGCCTTCGCAACCACAGTGGCTATTGCTTTTAGTTTTGGAACCAACGTGAAGAACGAATATGCTCACCTCATGTCCGTCTTTGGTAGTGAAAATGTTTGGTTTTATTTTTTTGTGATTTTGTTCACCTTTGCACCTGTTATTTTGCTCAAGCAACTGATGAATTTCTCATGGAATGTTGTAATAATAACGACAATAACGATAATAACGCCAATAACGATATTTTGCTTTATCGTTAGTTACATTATTGCCAATTTTCACTTGGCGGGTGGTTAACTCGTACCGTGTACGTTCCAACGCTCCAGAGACTGTGAAAGTATTCGATGATGGAGTCAAAACTCATGAGTTTTGACTCCATTATCATATATAAATAAATAAGTTAAAAAATAATGTTTTGATGGTTTTTGAATGCTTTCACAGTCTCTAAAGCTATTGGACTCCTGTTCACGCTAGTTTTTACTATGTTGCACAAGTCTATTATTCATTCCATTATTTCCCGCCAAATTTGTTCAACTTGAACGCGCAGGTCAGTCACTTCAGTTTCAGCAATAACGGCTTTGTCACCTTGTAATACTTGTTTATGTCCCCTATCACGGTACGCACAATAGGCGGCTTTTAGCGTATCAGCGGCGTGTTGCGAGATGATACAGTGAGCCTGTAAACCTTCCAGCAAGCGGACATTATCGGTGTAAGTGGTTAATGAGGGATGCTCAGCCGCTTCCGCTAAAATACCAAACTGCACCATAAATTCAATATCTGCAATGCCACCTTTGCTTTGTTTTAAATCAAATTTATCGCTATCTTTGGTTGCTAAAGCAGTGCGCATTTTTTCGCGCATCTCGCGGACTTCAATTTTCAATGCGTCTTTATCACGCGGCAAACTTAATACACGATGACGTATAGCTTGATATTGGTTTTTTAAATTTTCATCACCTGCAATAAATCGCGCTCTGACTAAGGCTTGATGTTCCCACGTCCACGCTTGATTGGTTAAATAATCTTCGTAGCTACTGAGTGGTGTGACTAATAAACCTGAATCACCCGATGGACGTAAGCGCATATCGACTTCATACAGCACGCCCGATAACAATTTAGTATCTAAAATATGCCGTACTTTTAGTCCTAAACGCCCGTAAAACTGTGCCGCTGAAATAGGTTTATCGCCATTAGTTAAGGCGTTACCATCGGCACAGTCATATAAAAACACCATGTCCAAATCAGAACCATAGCCTAATTCTAATCCGCCCAATTTACCAAAACCAAGAATCGCAAAACCTTTGGGTTCATCGTGGCATTCAGGCGGATAACCGTGTTTTTCCACCAGCATTAACCAAGCATGAGCTAATACTTGCTCAACGATGCTTTCGGCAATATAGGTTAAGTAATCACTGACGACCATCAAAGGCAACACCCCCATAATATCAGCCGCTGCAACACGCAATACTTGTTGTTGTTTGAATTGCCGCAACACTATCATTAAACGTTCTAAATCCTGCACATCAACAGAGGCTAACAAACCCTCAAGCTGGGCGTTTAAATCGGATTTTTTGAGCGGAATATACAAGGAATCAGCATCAAGCAGTTCATCAAATAAAATTGGATAGCTGGCTAAATGCTCACAAATCCAAGGACTGGCGGCTGACAGTTTAATAAGTTGCGCTAAACCTTGAGGATTTTCTTCCAATAATGATAAATAAACTGTTCGTCCTGCTACGGCGGTAAATAAATCCAAAATGCGATGGAGTGTTTCATCGGGATTTGCCACGTTTTGTAGTGAAGTGAATAGTTGTGGCATTAGACGATTTAACACACCTGCGCCTTTGCTACTCAAACGGCGGATATTAGTGGCATTTTTAAAATGCTGTAATGCGGCAAGACTGGCGTGAGGATGGCGAAAACCGCATTCACCTAAGTCATCCAATAATTCTTGTTCATCGGCAACACCCAGCCATATTTTTTGATTAAGTTGCTGAATTTCCCCTTGCTTAGATACCGAAAACACTTGATCGAACAGCGCGTGAACGCCTGCTCTTACTGTATCTAATTCGGTTTTAAAACTGTGCCAATCAACATAATCCAGCGAATACGCCAGAATAGTCTGCACTATTTCGCTAGTCGGCAAATCGTGAGTTTGTTTATCTTGGTATTGCTGAATGTGATTTTCGACACGGCGTAAAAAACAGTAGGCTTGCTGTAACTGCTTAGCATCCTGCGGACTGAGTAACTCCAATTCCCCCAACAATTGCAACACATCGATAATACCGCGTGTTTGTAAGCGTTTTTCCGTGCCACCGCGTATCAATTGAAATGCCTGCCCGATAAATTCGATTTCTCGAATACCGCCTGCACCTAATTTAACGTTTTCTAAACGATCTTTGCGGCGTAACTCCTGAGTAATTTGAGCTTTTAAAGAACGCAATTCTTCAAACGCCCCGTAATCCAAATACCGCCGATAAACAAACGCCGACAACATCGCCATCAACTGTTTACCTGTAACAAAATCCCCTGCGACTTGCCGCGCTTTAATCATCGCGTAGCGTTCCCATTCCCGCGCTTGAGTTAAATAGTAATTTTCCATGCCGTCAAAAGTCAGAATAACTGCGCCGCTATCGCCATAAGGACGCAAGCGTATATCAGTACGAAACACAAAACCATCAACGGTAATATCATCCAATACTCGCACCAAACTTTGGCACAGCTTGGTAAAAAATTCGCCATAAGTCGTGGCTTTACGGTCAGGCAATACGCCGTCTTCGGGGTATGCAAAAATCAAATCAATATCAGAGGAATAATTCAGCTCAAACGCGCCTAATTTTCCCATACCTAATACGATGATTTGTTGCTGTGTGCCATCAGCCAATAACGGTGTGCCGCGTTTTTCACAGGCTTGTTGATACAAAAAATCCAGTGCGGTTTGAATACAGGCATCAGCTAACCACGATAATTCAGTCAATGTTTCGGATAATTCAGACCAACCAGCTAAATCCCGCCACGCAAGTCGCACCATTTCACGGCGGCGAAATTCACGCAAGGCTTTCATTAATGCAGCTTCATCGCTAAATGACATGTGCTTAAGTTGGGTTGCGTAATAGTCATTAGCGTATGAACGGGTTAAATCGCCTGATTCAATTAATCCCAACAATAATTCAGGTTTTCGTGTGCAGCTAGTGGCGATAAATTCACTGGAAGCCCAGACTTTGACCAAAGAATCAATAATATCTGCGGGGAATTCTGCGTCCAGCCAAGGCGGTAAAGAATCGCTAACAGTGGCGCGTAAAGTTTCAGGTAGTAGCAATAACTGTGGTTGAAGTTGGGCAATAAGAGACATGGCGGCAATGACTGGCAAAAAGCCAACATAATAACTCAAACTAGGATGCTTGAGTTTAGTCTTGTTCAATCTAACCATGACAGGCTCAATGTGAACGATGTTGTAATCACAAAAACAGCTTTGTCATTGCGGCAGGGAGAGCGTAGCAATGATTCGCCAAAATCCAGAATCCAAGGATTTCATGAAGGCTCACATTCTGTGACGGGATTCAAACACCCATACTGGAATGATGGTAGACTGGCGATATTATGAAACCTGAAATATTAATCAGTTCAATAAATTTTAACTCGAACCACGATTAAGTAATATCCATAAAAGATACAGAAAACTTATAGAATTATCACTGAAGCAACCAATACCAATACTAATACAATGAATCAGACATTAAGTGATCTGCAATTAAAATACAATAAGCTCCATTTATCGCTAGATAACTTACACGAAGAGTTAGTTATTGCCAATCAAGAGCTTGCCTTTCAGAGTGAAGAGAAAGAAAAGCGGGCAGCTGAGTTAGTCATTGCCAATCACGAGCTTGCCTTTCATAGGCTCTACCCATCCTACGGAGCTAGTATAATGGGTCAGACATTAAGTGATCT
>CAIUVX010000112.1 GCA_903902705.1 uncultured Methylococcales bacterium | reverse complement strand
TATCATCAACAAACTGTAAAAACTCAACACTGCAATAATGGGATTCTGTATCCAGTGTGTTATTGAATGAACCGTTATCCTGGTCTGTTAAAGGTTCTGTCTTTGGTGTGGGTGTTGTGGGTGTGTCGGTGATCGTGTTTAGTGCGTTACCGTTTATAGCTTTTTCAATAACCGCTTTTACCGCTTCACTGCCTTGTTTGTGCCATAAATCCCAAAAGTCGCATTTTTCATAATTGCTAAGTTGAGGCATAGCCACATAACAATTATCTATTTCACGCCTGATTTTAAATGCGGTATCTAGCCCAACATTTGGAGTTCCATCGTTTTTAATGTCATTATCAGCAAGGATAACCAATATTGCCGTTGGATTAAGTTCACGCATAACTTTTGCCACGGCTAACAGGTTTCCCGCGTCCACAGCGGAAACCGCTGGAATGATATAGCCCATTGCATCAAAACACGCGCCCACGGTTGCCAAGCCTTCACCTATCATGATTTTATGAGCGGCTTTCAGTTGCTCCAGTGTGGCAAAAGGATAAAAGCACCCTTGCTTTTTACCGCCTTTCAAAAAATCCTTGTTATCGGCTAGATTCTCATTAATTGCTTGAATGGAAACTATATGACCGTTTTTATCCACCAATGGAATAATTAGTGCGTTTTTCCAGTTGCGTTGTTTCCATAAACCGCATTTAATCAGTAAATTACCGTTAAAACAGTCGATACCCTTAGCCACAACATAAGGATGTTTTTCAACGGTGTATGCGGGTGTATTTTTGTAAATACTAAAAGCAAGCGCGGTTTTTTCAGCATGGATTATCGCCTGCTCTTTATCGGCTTGTTGCTGTTTACGTTTAATATCGGCTTGGCTTATCGGTTCGCCTGAATAATCGCCTTTAAACGTCAAATTCAGTTTGGTGTCTGTTCTAAAATCCTGAATATAGCCCGCTGGTTTACCGTCCAAGTGCAAGGTATACGCGCCGCTTAGCTTGCCTGATTTTTCACCCTTGATTTTAAAGCGGTGTAGTTTTCCATCGGCTTTTAAATCAGGTGGTAATTCAATACCCGCGCTGGTTTGTGCGAAGTCTTTAAAATCAGCAATGATTTCATGATGGTTTAAGGTGTTCATAATAAATCACCCTCTAATACGACTATCGAACTGTCAATAAAATAGGTTGACCTATTACCCGTTGGCAGTTTTGCGGGGTTTATTGGTTGTTTTTTACGTTCACACGCTTTTAACATCCGTCTTTGTTGTCTGTTGAGGTTTTCTTTTTTGGTGTTCATGCTTAATTTTCCTAAAGGGAAAAAATCCATAAATTAACCGTGAAACAATCGACAAAGCCGCGTATAATTACGCTTGCCCCGTTTGTCGATTGAATCACGGAAAACCCACAGCTTTGTTAAAAGTCGTGGGTTTTTTTATGCCTTGCGTTTTGAGTCTACATACGCACTGGTAACAGCTTTAACGTCTTTAATTTCATTAATCGCGGTTTGTAGTGAGTAATACATAGCATCAGTTTCAATCCATTTATCGTTACATTGGCTTGTTTTGGTCATGTAGTCAGCCATTATTTCCAGCAAGGATATTGCCCTGCTGGTCATCGTGTCGAAAGTATTGATAAAGTCGTTTTCTCTGGTTATATCGTCATGTTTGTAGCTTAAACGATAGGATAAAACGTCAATAGTGGGGTTGGTTTGGGTTTGCTCGGTTTGAGCTTGGGTGTTTGATGTGTTCATTGTTGCGGTATCCTTTGTAGAAGTGAATAACCGCCGCCGTTTGATTGCAAAACAAAGGCGGTGGATTGAATCAGGTTTGCAATACCCGCAAAGGAACGGGCGGACTCATAGAGTCCCCTGAGACAATCCACCATAATGAATTTAACACGGATTAACCCCGTGTTACTTATGACTGGACGAAAAAAAACCACTAAGGGTAGTGGTGATTTCTCACCTTTGCGCGGGTTGCAAATCCCGTCTTTCGTTTTTTGCGAAAGCGGGTAAAGCATAAACCCCCATAATAAAAACGTCAATGCTGTTTTCATACCGCACCGCCTAAGCTTTCGATTAAGGCGCGTATGTCTTCGACTTTCCATGCGGTGGTTCTTTCGCCTAGCTTAATAGGCCTTGGAAACTTGCCAGACTTTACGCCATTTAAAAACGAAGTCCTGCCAATGGGGATTAATGCGGGGGTGTTGGTTTTTCTATTACCCACAATTTGAGCAATTCTTAAAAAACCCGTTTCGGGTAGTTGGTGGCGATTAGATGTTATAGCCATGTCTAGCACTCCTTTGTGCTTGTTTGAACATGGTTGTCTATTATCAGCATCTAAAATAATTTTGAAAGCAAGCTGTTTCCAGTAAACACGTTTACTGGAAAACGTCTTTATTCTTTACTGGATTTTATTGAATACGCATGAATCTCTATAAACGTTATTGAAGCTAAAGCCGTTTCACTTTTGCCGTGTGCCTATAGGCACAAATTCAGCCCTGTTTTTTAAACGCTATCACCTGCGCCCCATTCTTTAAACTATCCAGATAATCAGCCCACGCTTGCATCATCTTTATGCGTTCGGGTAAATGTGCCGTGCGATTGTAGGCGCGTCCATTTGGGTCTCTTACTGCATGGGCTAGTTGATGTTCAATAAAATCAGGTCTAAACCCTAGCACTTCGTCAAGGATGGTTCTAGCCATTGCCCTAAAGCCGTGTATGGTCATTTCTGATTTATCAAAACCCATACGCCGTAATGCTGCCAATAATGCCATATCGGACATAGCGCGTGATCCGTTGGGGGTTCTTGCCGATGGAAACACAAAACGCCCGTTTCCTGTGAGTGGCTTTAGGTTGGTTAGGATGTTAATTGCTTGACTGGATAAGGGGACAATGTGCGGGGTGTTGGTCTTGGTAACTAAATACCGCCATTCTTTAGCCTCAAGGTTGATGTGATCCCATTCTGCACACCTTAACTCACTGGGTCTCACAAAAAACAACGGTGCAAGCTGTAAAGCGGATTTAACGACATAAGAGCCGCTATAGCCATCAATGGCGCGTAGTAGTGGGGCTACCTGTTGCGGGTCGGTCATTGAGGCAAAATGTCCACCATTGGCAATAGATAACGCGCCTTTTAACGCTTGGCTTATGTCGCGGTCTACGCGCCCTGTCGCTTCTGCATATCTGAATACCTGCCCGCTGGTTTGTAAGGCTCTATGTGCTGTCTCTATGGCGTTTCTGTTTTCGATACGTTGTAAGGCTTCGAGTAGTTCAGGGGCTTTAATTGAGGCTATGGGGCGATTGCCTAGCCAAGGGAATATGTCACGCTTGAGTAGTCCTAGTGTTCGCTTTTGGTGGCTTTCTGATTTACTAAGCATTCGCTTGTCATACCACTCTAACGCCACAAATTCAAAGCTATCAAGTACAGGTAAACCAGCGTTAAGACGTTTTTCATTTTCAGTCGTTACCCGTTGGGCTGTCTTGGCTTCTTTTTTGGTAATGGCTGGGTCTATACCATCGGCTAATTGTTTCTTTGCCTGGTCTCGTTTATCCCTAGCCTGTTTTAGCGTGGTGTCTGGATAAACTCCAAGAGCTAATACTTTTTCCTTACCTGCAAAACGATATTTAAGCCTGAAGTATTTTGAGCCATTGGGATTAACCAGTAAGTACATACCCTTTCCATCAGGTAACTTGTAAGCCTTATCTGGCGTGGGTTTAGCGTTCTTAATGGTGGTATCAGTGAGAGGCATGGGGGTATCTCTTGGCAGTTTTGGGGGCATAAATAGCAGATACCCCGATTTATACCCCCACGTTAGCGCGATTGTCAACGAATCTTATTGAACTTCGTTGAACAATAAAAAACCCGCTAAGCCTTACGACTCGCGGGTTTATGTATCTTTTTGCATCTTGTTGAACTCTTAAATGGCGGAGAAGCAGGGATTCGAACCCTGGGAGGGGATCAACCCTCAACGGTTTTCAAGACCGCCGCATTCGACCGCTCTGCCACCTCTCCTAAAGCCTGTAATGATATCTTAATTGTCGTAAAAGTCAATTATTTTAATGTGTATTTAGGATAATTTCTAAGTTATAGCAAATTGCTTAAGCCGTTTTACACTCTCACAGCAGCAACGCATTCAACTTTGAGTGTCTGGTTATTGGGTAGTGGGTACACGATTTTCTCATAAAAATCACGGTTATAGTGGATCCCAAATTCAGGACAATAGTTTAAGCTATAGCCTGTCATGAAAAAGGGTTTAACAAGGAGTGAGAGCAAACGTAAGATTTTTACCAGTGCAGAAAAAGCAAAGGTTACCTTAGCGGCGGTGAAGGGCATCAAGACCATCAAATAAGATAGCGAGCCCATTCAACGCAAGTAAGCTAATGGAAAAAGGAACTATTGGATAATAGACATCTTTCCAAATTAAGCGTTAATATCATTAGCATATCGTAGGTTAACAAGGGCAGCGACGAGATTCCAGAGCTTGCTGTAATTTTTATGTTTGCCCCGATAAGTTTCTTTAGTAACACGAATTCATATAATAAGTGCAACACCTAGAAAGTGAGTTAGATGGTATAGTTTCCATCGACCAAAACAGAGCTAACGAGGCACATTGTGAGTACTTACACCCATCTAACCCAAGAAGAAAGAGACCATATTGAAACGATGAGGAAGCAAAAAATATCACTGAACACGATTGCAAAAGGGATGGGCAGAGCGCGATCGACACTGAGCCGTGAACTGAAACGCAACAGCGGACAGCGCGGCTATCGTTATCAGCAAGCCGATAAAAAGGCAAAGCAACGCCATCATGACAAGCCTAAAGCCATCAAACTGGATCAGGCAATGCAGCCGCTTATCACGCCACTGATTAAGGAAAAATGGAGTCCAGAACAAGTCAGCGGTCGCTTGAAACAAGAGGGTAAACAAAGCGTGAGTCATGAAACGATTTACCGCTTTTTGTTGATCGATAAGGCGGCAGGTGGCGAGTTGTATACCCACCTGCGGCATCAAGCCAAGCGATATCGTAAGCGTTATGGCAAGAAGGACTATCGCGGCATTATTCCAGCCCGCGTGGATATTGATGAGCGTCCTGCTATCGTGGATGACAAGAGCCGTTTGGGTGATTGGGAAGCCGATACGGTCATTGGCAAAGGTCATCAAGGGGTTTTAGTGACCTTGACGGAGCGGGTTTCCAAACTGAATCTGGTCATTCCGATTGTTCGCAAAGAAGCTGAACTCACTAAAGAGGCGATTATTCAAGCCTTAACGCCTTTTGCCACCTGGGTTCCATTACCTTTGGTAACGGTCGTGAGTTTTGCAAGCACTCTGAAATCGCGAATGCACTGGATTGCAAGACCTATTTCGCCAAACCTTATCACTTGTGGGAGCGGGGACTCAATGAAAATCACAACGCGAATTCAAGTTATAAGTGCAACACTCGGAAAAGAATCGAAGCTTGGATTCAACTATTAAATGCAGCATAGCGGTGTCGTTTTTAGAGATTTAGAAGGGGGTCAACTGTTATATAGCTGACGCACTATAAATTGATTATATTTCAACGACCACAAAGCTAATAAATACGGTAGTTTTCAAGATTTTTTCTAATTATTTTATCTTGCCTTAGCTTATAGTTTCATCCCCTAGGGCAATCGTGCTTAAATTGTTTTGACTTTGATAATTATCAGATAATCAATTGGTTACAAACGAGGTTGTGTCATATTTCGTAGTTTTTGCAAAAAAACGAGAAAATAATATTTGTAATAGCTTGATTTTTAAGAGTTAGCATTTAAGCACGATTACCTTGCTAATCCCCCCATTTTAAAACGCCTAGACATCATCAAAAACACGATAGCTATTGAAGATGAAGAGCTAATTGAGCTACAAATCTGCAAAATAACCGCGCTTGAACATGATGCAAAGGTGACGGCTATTTTAAAACTGTTGGCACAACAGGATTTTGCGCGTGCTGTGCAAGCGATTGAACAATATCTTGCTGATTGTATGTGTATAAAGATAAGGAGCAGCAAAGCTTAAGAAGCTGTCTGGCAAATTAGTTTGAGGTAAAATCAAGCTTTTTTTGAAAGGCTAAAATGAGCTATTCCAGTGATTTGAGTGATTTACCCTATTGACATAAGCCAATATTAACCAAAAACGCCATTCTGTTTAATAAACAGGATAAAATAGCGTCATAAGTTGGGTTAAGGTAATCTGACTATTTTGTAATGACTACATTAGACAAGCAAACTATGACAAAACAACCCATAGGTCTCATCATGCTTGATGTTGCGGGGCTAAGCCTGAGCGAGCATGAGCGTGACATTATTAACCATCCCAATACAGGCGCGGTGATTTTATTTTCGCGTAATTATCAAGATCCAGCGCAAGTGGCTGAACTGATTAGCAGCATACGCGCTGCCCGAAATGGCGATATTTTAATTGCCGTCGATCAAGAAGGCGGTCGAGTGCAACGCTTTCGTAATGGTTTTACTCGCTTACCGCCCGCATCTTATTATGCGAATGCACCTGAACTTGCTGAACACGCTGGCTGGTTAATGGCAATGGAATTACTCGCAGTGGGTGTGGATTTTAGTTTCGCGCCTGTGTTAGACATTGATTGCGGTGTCAGTGAAATTATTGGTGATCGCTCTTTTTCCAGCGATGCGTTTACCGCAACGCGCTTAGCCAGTTTATTTAGAAAGGGCATGAAAGCGGCAGGTATGGCGGCAACAGGCAAACATTTTCCTGGTCACGGTGCGGTGGCATTAGATTCTCACACACACTTGCCTGTTGATGATCGTGATTTGGACACCATACGCGCCAAAGACTGTCAGCCATTTGAACAATTGATTGCCGAAGGTTTAGAAGCTATCATGCCTGCCCACGTTGTCTATTCTAAGATTGATCCTAATCCAGCGGGTTTTTCGTCATTTTGGTTACAGCAAATTTTGCGTGGTGAATTAAAGTTTAACGGTACAATTTTCAGTGACGATTTAAGTATGGAGGGCGCGGCTTCGGTGGGTGATTTTCCAGAGCGAGCGCGGCAAGCGCAACAAGCGGGCTGTGATATGATTTTAGTATGCAATAATCCCATCGCCGCAGAACAAGTGCTAGACGCGTTGCCTATCACACAAGACTCGCTCAGAGAACAACGACTGCAAGCTATGCGCGGTAAGTTTCACTTAAACCGTGAGCAACTGATGAATACCGAACAATGGCGACACGTTACCAATGCACTCAACCAAGGGCTGTAAAACTATGCTTAAAGAATTTCAACAAATGCAGGAAAACGCTGATTTAATATATGATGAGCAAACCATAGAAGCCGCGTTAGACAACATGGCTGCTGACATTAATCTCGAATTAGCGGACAGTAATCCCTTAGTGTTATGCGTTATTAATGGCGGTATCGTAGTGGCAGGTAAACTGCTTACCCGCTTAACTATGCCGCTAACCATCGATGCGATTAATGCCAGTCGTTATAGAAACCAAACTTTTGGCGGTGGCATTGAATGGATACTCAAACCTAGATCAATATTAGAAGACCGCATTGTGTTAATCGTTGATGACATACTTGATGAGGGCATTACCCTTGCTACGATTCATGAGTATTGTATTGAACAAGGTGCGAGAGCCGTTTACAGTGCCGTGCTAATTGATAAAAAAATCGGGCGTGATAAGCCCATCAAAGCCGATTTTGTAGGCTTAGAAACTGAAAACCGTTATTTATTTGGTTATGGCATGGACTGTAAAGGTTATGGACGTAACGCAGCGGGTATTTATGCTTGTAAAGAAAACACACAGGACAATACGGTATGACAACATTAGCTATCATCGGCGGCACAGGTTTAACGCAACTTAATGACTTAGTCATTATTAAACGTGAACGCTTAGATACCCCTTACGGCGCACCGTCCGCAGACTTTATCACGGGCGAATTAAACGGCAAGTCGGTTATTTTTCTGGCGCGACACGGAAATCCTCACACTATCGCCCCACACAATATTAATTACCGCGCCAATATTTGGGGGCTTAAACAATTGGGCGTTACTCGAATTGTTGCCGTTGCCGCTGTCGGTGGTATTACCGAACAAATGAAACCCGCCCATATCGCTATTCCCGATCAACTGATTGACTACAGCTATGGACGTAAACACACGTTTTTTGACGATGTAAACTATCCTGTCACTCACATCGACTTTAGCTATCCGTATAATCCAAAACTCCGCACTTTATTAATTACAGCAGCAGCGAATGCTAATATTACGATTGTCGCTACTGGTACTTATGGCTGCACCCAAGGTCCACGTTTAGAAACGCCCGCTGAAATTAAACGCATGGCACAAGATGGCTGTGATTTAGTCGGTATGACCGCCATGCCCGAAGCCTCACTGGCAAAAGAATTAGGCATTGAATACGCAGCTATTTCTGTGGTCGCTAATTGGGCAGCAGGAACAACCGCAGAAGAAATCACGATGGCAGACATCGAACACAATCTGCATAGTGGTATGGCGAATACCGCTGAATTGCTGAAAGCGTTTATCGCTTTGTAGTCACTGCGCTCATTAACACGAGGACAACACTGTGCATATTCATATTCTAGGCATTTGTGGCACATTTATGGGTGGGCTTGCGGTATTGGCAAGACAGTTAGGGCATCAGGTCAGTGGTTCTGACCAAAATGTTTATCCGCCTATGAGTGACCAATTGGAGCAACAAGGCATCACCTTAATGGAAGGTTATCGTGTTGAAAACCTAGCTCATAAACCCGATTTGGTAATTATCGGCAATGCTTTATCGCGTGGTAATCCCGAAGTTGAGGCAGTGTTGAATCAAGGCTTGCCTTATACCTCAGGAGCGCAATGGTTAGCAGATCATGTTTTGCAAGGTAAATGGGTGTTAGGAGTAGCGGGTACACATGGTAATACCACAACCTCCAGTATGTTGACGTGGATATTGGAGCATCAAGGGTTTAATCCTAGTTTTTTAATCGGTGGTATTCCGCTTAATTTTGGTATTTCCGCCCGCTTGAGTGAGTCATCATTTTTTGTGTTGGAAGCCGATGAATATGATTCGGCATTTTTTGACAAACGCTCAAAATTTGTCCATTACCGTCCACGCACTGCGATACTCAATAATCTGGAATTTGACCACGCTGATATTTTTCCTGACCTAGACGCGATAAAAAAACAATTTCATCATTTAGTTAGAACCATTCCCAGCGAAGGTTTGATTATTAGCCCCGCGTGTGATGAAAATATTAATGAAGTATTGACGATGGGTTGTTGGACTCCGTCAGTCAAAACATCCATTAATGCCGATGCTGCGTGGAATGCAGTATTGCATAAAGCCGATGGTAGTAGTTTCAGTGTGACTTTTGAAAACAACGAACAAGGTACGGTGAACTGGTCATTGACAGGTGAACATAACGTTTACAATGCTTTGTCTGCGATTGCTGCGGCAAAACACGTTGGTATTTTGCCGAGTGAGGCTATCAACGCGTTAGCGCACTTTAAAAACGTGAAACGGCGTATGGAAGTGATCGCTCAGATTAATAATGTTACGGTGTATGATGATTTTGCTCATCACCCTACCGCCATTCAAACCACATTGGATGGTTTGCGTAAACAAGTCGGTGCAGAGCGTATTGTGGCAATTGTTGAACCGCGTTCTAACACCATGCGCTTAGGTACACATCACGACACGCTGGCACACTCGTTTAATAATGCGGATTTAGCGATTATTTATCAGCCATCCAATTTAACGTGGGATTTAACTGAGCTTATTCAGCAAGCGGATAATATTGTTATTTGTACTTCATTAGATGACATTATTGTCAGATTACAAGCGGAAGCTCTATTAGGTGGGCATTTTGTAATTATGAGTAATGGTAGTTTTGGTGGTCTGTATCAACGCTTACAAACGGCGTTGGTAGTCATAAACAGTGAGTGATTAAGAGAACCTCAATTGGTTACGAATATTGTCATT
>CAIUVX010000111.1 GCA_903902705.1 uncultured Methylococcales bacterium | reverse complement strand
TGAAAAAGTAAAAAAAACAACGATTCAGAATGGGGTATTTTTGGGTATAAAATGGATATAAAAAATACCCAATGATGGATTTTTGGCGAAAAAAACGGGGTAATTTACGGTTTTTTACACAAATTGGTAATAATTCAAACAGTAGTGGGTTAAATCTGTTACAGCGATATTAATAACTGCCAGTCCTTTAAAGGACTGGCAGTCATGTCCAGAAGTAAAAACAACAGATTTAACCCTCCTCAAAATCAAATTTTACGCCGTTCTTGAAACTGTAAGGTCAAGCTGTAGATTACGGGAAACACCAGTAAGCTTAATATTAATACTGTGAGCATTCCGCCTAGTGCGGGAGCAGCAACTCGTTGTGTTACATCTGCACCTGTGCCTGTTGCCCACATAATCGGGATTAAGCCGACGATGTTCGCCAGTGCGGTAATTGCCACAGGTCGTACTCGCATAGACGTAGCGTTTTCGGTAGCGTTTTTAATTTCGTCAGCGGTTAAGGGGGCTTGTTTTAACTCGCGTAGTTTTTCGATTTCAATATCTATGAAACTTAACACCATCACCCCTGTTTCAGCGGCTGTTCCCGCAAGTGCAATCAGTCCGACATACACAGCAACCGATAAATCAAAACCTAACCAATAAACAAACCAGATACCGCCAACCAAACTAAAAGGGATGGTTAGCATCACGATAACAGGTTCAGTAATATTGCGAAAAGCGGTGTACAACAGAATAAAAATAAGCAATAGCGTAATCGGTACAACAATGCGCAACCTTTCTGCGGCGCGTTCCATGTATTCAAATTGTCCAGACCAAGTGACGGTATAACCTGCGGGGATGGTGACACGTTCTGCCAAGGTTTTTTTTGCCAGTGCAACATAGCCGCCTATATCAGAGCTTTTGATGTCGATATAAATCCACGCATTGGGGCGGGCATCTTCGGTTTTAATCACATCTGTGCCGCGTCTAAAATTGATGTCCGCAACTGAAGTCAACGGGATTTGACTGCCCATCGGCGTGGGAATTAGCACGCGGCGCAAAGCTTCTGGATTGTCGCGCATATCACGCGGATAGCGTAGATTGACAGGATAACGCTCTAGCCCTTCGACGGTTTCGGTAATATTCATGCCACCAATCGCACTTTGAATCACGTCCTGCACATCGCCTATGGTTAAACCATAACGCGCAGCAGCTTCGCGGTTAATATCAAAATCCAAAAAATAACCTCCAACCGCTCTATCACCATAAGCCGACAAGGTTTCTGGCAAGGTTTTCATGGCTTGTTCAATTTGCAACGATAAAGATTGCAACACATTCAAATCTGCGCCTGATACTTTGATACCGACAGGGGTTTTAATGCCTGTCGATAACATATCTATGCGGGTTTTAATCGGCATCGTCCACGCATTCGCAATACCTGGAAAATGAATCGCTTTGTCCATTTCTGCCATTAATTGCCGCGTAGATTTAGTTGGATCAGCCCATTGTGCTTGTGGCTTGAGTTGAATAGTGGTTTCTACCATCATCAACGGCGCGGCATCGGTGGCGGTTTCTGCACGTCCGACTTTGCCAAATACCTGCTCCACTTCGGGAAAAGTTTTTAATATTCTGTCCGTTTGTTGTAACACTTCTTTAGCTTTGGTGATGCTGACACCAGGGAACAGGGTCGGCATATATAAAATATCGCCTTCATCCAACGGTGGCATAAATTCACTACCGATTTTTGATAACGGATATAAAGTTGATGCCATCAATAACACAGCCAAAATGATGGTGATGCCTCGCCAACGCATTGCCAGTTTTAAAACAGGCGCGTGAAGAAAATGCAGTATGCGATTGGCAGGGTTTTTATGTTCTGGAATGATATTACCACGAATAAAATAACCCATTAACACAGGAACGAGGGTGATAGTTAGAATTGCCGCTGCCGCCATTGAATAGGTTTTGGTGTATGCCAGCGGACTAAATAACCGTCCTTCCTGTGCTTGCATGGTAATAATGGGCAGGAAGGAAACGGTGATAACTAATAACGATGAAAATAATCCAGAACCGACTTCACGCGCCGCGTTGCCTATCGCTTGCCAACGTTCACTTGAAGACAGTTTGGCTTGTTTTTTTTCAGTGGCTGAATCTATGTGTTTATGAGCATTTTCCACCATCACCACCGCACCATCGACCATATCACCAATGGCAAGCGCGATACCGCCTAGCGACATGATATTGGCATTCATACCTTGCCATTTCATCACAATGAATGCCATTAAAATACCCAATGGCAGGGTAATCACTATCACCAATGATGAGCGTAAATGCAGTAAAAATAACCCGACTAACGCACAGACGATGATTAATTCCTGCGTCAGCGCAACATTCAGCGTATCGACTGCGCGTTCAATTAAATTGCCGCGATCATAAACTGTGACAATCTCCACGCCTTCGGGTAGTCCTTTTTTTAATTCCGCCAATTTATTACGCACGTCTTTGATAGTCGCTAAGGCATTTTCACCAAAACGCATAATGACCACACCGCCTGCGACTTCACCTTCACCGTTTAATTCCGTGACACCTCGCCGTAATTCAGGACCGATTTGAATATGCGCGACATCCTGTAAACGTATCGGTGTGCCATTGGCATCAACACCGACAGGGATAGTTTTAATATCCTCGATTGATTTGATGTAACCTAAACCTCGCACCATGTATTCAGTTTCGCCCATTTCAAACAAGCGACCACCGACATCATTATTGGAGCGTTTAATCGCTTCAATCACTTTGGACAAAGGAATTTCGTAGGCTTGCAGAGCATTAGGATCAACTTCAACTTGGTATTGTTTAACATAGCCACCAACCGAAGCGACTTCCGATACACCCGAGACAGTTTGCAACGGATAACGCAAATACCAGTCTTGCAAGGAACGTAATTGCGCTAAATCATGCTTGCCTGTTTTATCCACCAGCGCGTATTCATAAATCCAACCCACACCTGTTGCATCAGGCCCTAAAGTGGGTGTGACTCCTTGCGGTAAACGATTTTTGACATAATTGAGATATTCCAATACCCGTGACCTTGCCCAATACATATCCGTGCCATCTTCAAAAATGACATACACAAAAGACAAGCCAAAGAAAGAATAACCGCGTACGACTTTGGCATGAGGCACAGCCAGCATCGCAGTAGTCAAAGGATAAGTGACTTGATTTTCCACGACTTGTGGGGATTGGTCAGCATAATCGGTAAAAATAATCACCTGTACATCAGATAAATCGGGAATAGCATCTATCGGCATATTTTTAAATGACCAAGCTCCAGCCAATGCCAGAATAAACGCACCCAGCAACACCATGAAACGGTCTTTTAGTGAGCAGTTGATGATGAAATCAGTCATGTTGATGCACCTGTTACATTTATACAGTTCCCACAATTGAAATCATTGGGAGTCATTGTGGAAGTTATTCATTTGCTTGCATTAAAATTCCATTATGCTTTAGAGTTCAAAGTCGCATTGATTTAGGTAATTTAAGATTCTTTTTCATTTCATTTAATACCCCAGAAAAATCACCATTAAATATTCCTTCAATCACATCACTAGAACCAATTATCATGCGATAAACGGGATTAGCGACAATATCATCTTTATCAAAATCCCTATGATTACTGATATTAGTGACAATAACGTCCTTCATTTTTTTCAATGTCTGTAATTGCTTATCGTTAAAATTATGGTAGTCATAAACAGTGAGTGATTAAGAGAACCTCAATTGGTTACGAATATTGTCATT
>CAIUVX010000110.1 GCA_903902705.1 uncultured Methylococcales bacterium | reverse complement strand
GTAGTTTTGCGCCGTCCCGTTCCTGTACCGATGTACCGTTACAACAACGACCAGAATCAACCCCAGCGTATCCACAAGAATGTGACGTTTGCGTCCTTGAATGACTTTGCTTGCATCGAACCCCCGCAATGGCGATGGGCTTAACGAATCAGACCTTGAGTTGGCGATTTTTGTTGTGAGCAGCCTATTCAGCTAACTTGTTGATAAATTAGGAACTGCATTGGTTTGTAGAGACTACCGAGAAGTTACCTTATAGGCTGTCATTTCATAAAAACAGCTCGAAGTATTGTTACTCCCGTTTACGTCTGCGTAAATTTAATAGTAGCGTATTGAGTTACACACGCGTGTCAGACAACAACTTCGCAAACTCACCAGCGGGTATAGGTTTACTACAGAAATAACCTTGATACATATCACAGCCGTGTTCGCGTAAAAAGGCTAATTGCTCAAGGTTTTCTACGCCTTCTGCTAACACTTTAAAGCCTAAATGATGCCCCATTGCAATAATAGTGGCGGCGATTGCCATATCACTTTGTGAAAAGGGAATATCGTCAATAAAGGATTTATCGATTTTTAATATATCTAAGGGGAAAAATTTAAGATAGGACAAGGAGGAATAGCCTGTACCAAAATCATCAATGGCAAGGTGTACGCCTTGATTGTGCAAGTCATTGAGAATAGTCATAGCTTGTTGTTGATTGTTCATCAAGCCACTTTCGGTGATTTCCAATTCTAAATACTGAACAGGAAAGCCTGTGTCATGTAGTACCCGTGTCACCAGCGCGTTAATGTCACAGTGACTAAATTGATAAGGCGACACATTCACTGCTAGCCTAATTGCGGGTAGCCCTTCATTCAGCCACTGTTGCCCCAGCCGACAAGTTTCGCGTAGTACAAATTCACCGAGGGCGAGAATCAGCCCTGTTTCTTCCGCAATAGGAATAAACCGAATAGGCGGAATAAAGCCGAGAACAGAATCATGCCAACGCACTAAGGCTTCCGCACCGACAATGCGATTACTGACTATATCAATTTGCGGTTGGAAGTAGACCTGTAATTCTTGTTGTTCAAGCGCGTGGCGTAAGCGATTTTCCAAGGCAAGGCGTTCGCGGGCTTTTTGGGTTAATTCCTCAGAAAAATAGGCAAAACACCCACGCCCTGAATCTTTAGCCTGATGCAGTGCCGTCGCTGCATTATCCATCAGAGTTTCTACACTGTTGCCGTGTTCGGGATAAATAGCAATACCAATGCTGGCACCGATAGTTACATTCTGATGTTGGCACAGGCTAAATGGTCGCGTTAAGTCGTGAATAATTGCGTCGGCAATTCGCGCCACCATCTTATATTGATCAATATCCTCCATCAATATCACAAACTCATCACCGCCTAACCGTGCCGATGTATCCGCTTCACGCAAGTGAACTTTAATGCGTCCTGCCACTTGTTGTAATAATTCATCGCCCACACTGTGTCCGAAACTATCATTAACCGCTTTAAATTTATCTACACCCAGCATTAACACCGCTATTTTCCTGACCGTTCGATGACTAATCTTAATAGCGTGCTTGAGGCGATCATGTAGCAGTTGGCGATTAGGTAATTGGGTTAACGCATCATAAAAGGATAATTGATGAATGGTTGCTTCCGTCACTTTGCGCTCAGTAATATCGACAAAGGTTGCCACATAATGCGTCACCTCAGCGGTTTCGTTTTTTACCGCTGTAATGCTCAGCCATTCTGGATAAAGCTCACCATTTTTACGCCGATTCCATAGCTCACCTTGCCATGATCCCGTATTTTTTATGCTTTTCCATAACGAGGTATACAGTGCTTTACTCTGTCGCCCTGAATGCCATAAACGTGGTGTTTGCCCAACGACTTCATCCGAACTATAGCCCGTAATCAGCGTAAATGCCCGATTCACGTTAAGAATAACTTCGTGGGCATCGGTAATGAACATTCCCTCGTGCGATTCAAACACGGTGGCAGCAATACGCAGTTTGGTTTCTGCTAGTTTGCGTTCGGTGATATTTTCATGACTGACCACCACACCGTGGCGTGTTCCCATCAAGGGCATCACATTCATGTGAAACCAACATTGCTCGGTGGGCGAATTACACGGATAATCTAAATTAAAGCTGTCACGAGTACCCGCTAACACCGACTGAATACCATCCAGAACGGTGTTGACTTCATCGCCATTCGGTTGATCCAAGGCTTTTTGGCATACTGTTAAATAATTCGCCCCCAACATATCGCAACTGGTTTTAGGTAAATCATTGTCTGCACCAAATTGTCGCCATGCGTTATTGACCGCAATAATCATTCCTTCGGAATCTAATACCGCGATATGCCAAGACAGTGAATTAAGAATACTGTTGGCAAAGGTTACGCTGTCGTGGAGTTGTTGTGCGATGCGTTCACGTTCGGCTGAGAAAGCGGACACCAACATAGTCACGACCGAAAGCGCGGTCATATATGCACATAGCTCTGCAATACGCAAATGTAGATTTTGATCAACAAAAGACCCTTGACCTGTGGCAAGTGCAAAAGCGGCACACTCTGACAGTGTCAATGTAGCTATCGCCGCAGCCCAAGCACCCAGCCGCAATGCAATCCATACCAACACCAGCACAATCAACGGTGCTAAAAAAATATGCCCGATGGGATACGCAGGAATAGTGATCCACGCCAAACCGACAGCCACCACCACCAATAACGCGGCTAATAATTCCTTGCGTTGTCTGCCGTGCAGTAAGCGGGTGAGTTCGTCACGCTTAAAAGTAATTAAAGCCATGCCGCCAACGATTACCCCGACAGTATCGCCTAACCACCATGTCAGCCAAGCCCAACGATCGCTGACAACGGCAATAAACCGCCCATTACTAGCACCGCCACGCCGCCAGTGGCACTGACCATCATACTAAAAGTACCACACGCGACAAATATTGGTACATCACGCCAGTTTGAGATGTGATAATTGAATTGCCAATGCCGCAACAGAGCAACTGCTAATAAGGGTGCGAGCGTGTTACCAACGGATATGCCAAAAGCGATGAAGGCAGATGAACCAATGGCAAGATTGACCGCGAATGCCCCCAGCCATACTGCCCATCCATATCGATAACCCCAGCGAAACAGAGCCGCCACCGCAATACCCGTCGGTAGCCAGATTAGCGTAATGTAAGAACCAATGATGGCAAGTTCCAGACCCATACGCGCAGTGATGAAATAGGCGAGCGCGATAATAATCAGACGGCTTGCAATAAGGGTCTTACTAACCGTTTCAGTCTGGGTATTCATCGTACACTTCCTTTTTGAATGATGGGATGCTGGATAGTCTGAGCGGGGGAGTCTACCCTGTATCGCGAGGACTTGCATTTTTCTCTACGCTTTCGCTACGAAAAAACGCCCGTCTGCTACAGCTAACTGCTAATAAAATGATTACAAAACCGTTCGCACTGAGCCTGTCGAAGCCTGTCATGAGCTTGCCGAATGATGTGAATGTGGTTCAACTGTTCGACAAGCTCACAGCTCACCACGAACGTTATCATTTTATTGTGCGTTAGCTATACGGCTATCGCCGACTAAAATCATCCATGATTTTCAGCGGATGGTATCTACAAACTACGCTTTTAGGGATTAATGCGAAACTTTGCCCTCCCGCTTTTTTCCATTCCAACAAATGAATTAATTCACCGCTTTTAAGCCATAGTCCGTGATCTCTGCACTTATCCACCACTACGCCACTACGATAAGCAAAGTTGACGCGGTTCATGAGTATGTGACACACAGGACACTTGACATAGTGGACGTGGCATTGCGTGTACCGCAATATTCACAGAGATTGGTATTAGCAACTAAGGGAGCTGCACAGTTTTTACAATTCGCCATAATGAAAATTCGCCTTTAATGGACGGTATCAGCTATCAATTCATCGTAAATACTGTCAAACAAGCGTGTTACTAGAAATAACAGATTGCAGGTCAGACTAGCTATTGCTTGCCCAGTTTTGCTTTTATCTGCCACATCGTCAATTACCAAGTCGATATATTCCAGCAATTCGATTTGGACGTTGTTTTTTATGTCAGCTGGGGATTGAGTTTTGCTCTCGTTTTCCAGTGCTTTGATTTTATGCTGTAGCCATTGTGGTGATACTACATTGGTTGGCAATTCGCCAAGTATTTGTGCATAGACATAAATAATATCGAAACAGGTATCCATGAAGACATGAGACATTTGTTCGCTTTGCGCTTCTATGACCATCGGAAAAGCTGATAAAAATGTTTGCCCAATGGCAGGATTATTTTGGTAAAACTGGCTTAGAAACGCATTTCCTTGTTCTTCTGTGAGGCTTCTTGCCTGTTGAATGGCATTAAAAACGTCTGCTCTCGATAATATTCTCATGATGATTATTCGCCGTTGTTTATAAGATTTTGCATAATATAACAGGCAAATTTGAATACCAAGTTTTTATAGGAATGACTTATGGCAACATTGCTACAGGGAAATATTGATTGCGTGATGAGCAGTTGCGTAGCCCTTATTTGTGGGGCTTTAAGCATAGGTTTTGAACTCGCTGGTGTCGGTTTGTTGTGTGATTGCTACGGTGTTGTTGTTGACAATACAACTTTTATTAAGTCATAAATGACAAAATTCATGAGTTGATGATAACATTACCCGCTTAAAGTTAGCTTTTTTTGCTTAATTTACACACATTTTAAAGAGTTAGGGGGGTATTTGGTGCGGTTTTTATTCATTGCGTTATCACTATTGTTGTTGCCGAATTTGGCATCGGCAGCGGAATTCCATAATTTGGGACTCACGGGTACAGAACGGGGTATTTATTCCGTTTTGATTTTTGTCATCGCTTACGGCTTTGTGATGGCGGAGGAATTTACCCATTTGCGTAAATCCAAACCCGTCATCCTCGCCGCAGGTATTATTTGGGGACACGCTGCTATATTGGCACACCAAGCAGGTGTTGCTCCTGAAGAAATGCACAAGGTGTTTGAACACAACTTAACCGAGTATGCTGAGTTAATGTTGTTTTTGTTAGTTGCTATGACTTATATCAACTCAATGGCAGAACGTAATGTATTTGAAGCCTTACGTTCTTGGTTAGTGAGAAAACAATTTGGTTATCGCAAATTGTTTTTGATTACGGGCATTATTACGTTTTTCTTATCAGCTGTTGCTGATAACTTAACCGCCGCTTTATTAGTCGGTGCAGTGGTAATGGCAGTTGGTGCAGACAATCCAAAGTTTGTCAGTATTGGTTTTGTCAAT
The DNA here is from genome assembly GCA_903902705.1 of uncultured Methylococcales bacterium. Lineage (GTDB taxonomy): Bacteria > Pseudomonadota > Gammaproteobacteria > Methylococcales > Methylomonadaceae > UBA4132. The sequence goes on along the minus strand of CAIUVX010000110.1, from coordinate 4,006 downwards.
TTAGTAGTTGCCGCTAATGCGGGCGGTGCATTCTGTCCATTTGGTGATATTACTACTCTGATGGTTTGGCAAGCAGGTTATGCTGAATTCTTCGACTTCTTCAAGTTATTTGTTCCTTCTTTGGTCAACTATGCAGTACCCGCAGCAGTGATGTATTTTGCTGTGCCTGATGAACAACCACTGGCTTCTGATGAAGCGGCTGTACAATTAAAACCAGGTGCGCTAGTTGTTTGCGGACTGTTTTTATTGACGATATGTACGGCTGTTAGCTTCAAACAAGTATTACATTTGCCACCGTTTATGGGCATGATGACAGGCTTGTCGGTGTTAATGCTGTATGGATACTATATTAAAGTAACTTACCGCGTTGAAGGCGAAGAAGGTTTTGATATTTTCAACAAAGTGCGTCATGCCGAATGGGATACCTTGTTATTCTTCTTCGGTGTGGTGTTTGCGGTCGGCGGTTTAGGATACATTGGTTATCTGGAACTATTATCAGCGGGTATGTACGATGGTTTAGGGGCAACCACAGCCAACGTTTTAGTGGGTTTGATTTCAGCGATTGTTGATAATATTCCTGTGATGTTTGCAGTATTGAACATGAACGTAGACATGGATTTATATCAATGGCTATTAGTTACCTTAACTGCGGGCGTAGGTGGTTCATTACTGTCTGTAGGTTCAGCCGCTGGTGTTGCCTTAATGGGGCAATCCAATCACAAATACACGTTTTTCAGTCATTTAAAATGGACTCCAGCAATTGCAGGCGGTTATGTTGCCAGCATCGTGGTGCATTATTTAATTAACGGTTAACGCTGATTATTGCACCGCACGCTCTTTGTGCGGTGCAAATAACGGTTTTCATTTACTACTCAATATCAATTTGCTGCTCATCGAGAAACTTTTCAGCATAGACTTTATAGATTTTATGGGCGATAAATGCGTCATATAAATCAGGATCTATGTGATTGTCTTCTTTCATTTTTTGTAAAATAGCCAAGGCTTCAGACAATTTTTTGGCTTTTTTATAGGGGCGGTCTTTTGCCGTTAATGCCTCAAAGACATCGGCAATTGCCATAACACGCGCAGGAATGGACATTTGTTCACGCGTTAGCCCATTGGGATAACCTCTGCCATCCATGCGCTCATGATGCCCACCTGCATATTCGGTAACTTTTTGTAAGTGCTTAGGGAATTTAATGCTTTTTAGCATAGTGATAGTGGCATTAATATGATGATTGATTATTTGTCGTTCCTCAGTCGTTAATGTGCCTTTGCTGATACTTAAATTGTAAAACTCTTCATCACTGAGTAACGGCATCGTTACCTTGTTTAACACCCAATTCATGGTTTTTAGTGACTGCAAGCGTTGGCTGTCTGTCTCGGACATAAATTCGCCACCCGTATTACTTTGCTTAATAAAAGAAAACTCTTCATTTAGTTGGGCAATATTGTTGTCAAGACTGGCTTGTCGTTGTGTAGATAACTGGTCATTGCCTTGTAGCTCAGTCAGCTGTTGTTTAAGAAAAACAATTTCCTGATCGCGCTTTAACACTTCAAAACGAGTTTCCAATAAATGAATGCGGTCAAAAATGGTTTCTAGTTTGGTTGCTTTATCGATGACATATTCGGGTGACGTAATTTTGCCGCAATCATGCAGCCAGCCTGCCACAGTTAGTTCATAACGATCTGCATCATTGAGTTGAAAATCGCGTAAATAACCAGTGTCGGTATTATGTGCGGCTTCGGCTAACATCATGGTTAATTCGGGAACGCGCCGACAATGCTTTCCCGTATAAGGTGATTTTTCATCGATAGCGGTCGCTATCAGTTTAATCATCGATTCAAACATATCCTCTAAGTCAGTAATCAGTTCCTGCTTGGTTAGCACTGTTGCTGCTTGGGAAGCCAAGGCTTCAGCAAAGCGTTGTGAAACAGGATCAAAATCGATAATTTCTTTAGTGAGAGGGTCAATAGCGTTAATAAGTTGTAGAACGCCGAGAGTTTCACCTTGATGATCTTTTAACGGAATAGCCAAAAATGATTGCGAGTGATAGTGGTTTTCTTGATCAAATTCTTTGGTACCTGAAAAATCAAAATGTGCGGTGTCGTAGGCATCATGAATATTAACAGTTTTGTCGTTATGGTAAGAATAACTCACCACATTGTGAAGGTTTGGTTCACCATTTTTTAAATACAGTGGAACGCTGGGCTTGTCCATGAAATCGTTTGCACAGTCGTTAAAAAATATGCCTAATCTGTCGGATTGAAATATTTCCATAATCACCACATCACCATGCTTGAGAAATAACGTACCACCGTCGGCATCGGTAATTGATTTCGCGCCTAGCAATATTTTTTCTAATAAACGGGATGTATCCTTTTCGGAGGATAAGGCAATGCCAATATCGATTAATTTTTCAAGTTGGCGAATGATTTTCTGTATGTGCATAAAGAGTACCTTGGCTTAATTGAAAAACTAAAAGTTTAATTTACTACCTGATGTGCTGCACTGTCTATGAAAAACACGAAATTTTTTCATCAGTCACTCAACGCTACACTTCCAAGATTTGAGATAAGTATTTTTATTATCTGAGGCTTTGTTCGACCATTTTCCTGATACACTCCGCGAATGCCGCTTCGTCACACAGACTGCTGTTTGGCGTAATTGTTGACGGATAGTCGCTAAACTATCCAGTGACGCGCTATGTTGTCCAGCTAAATTAATGTAGTCCGTAACAGAATTTGCCAGCCATGCCTTCATTCCCAACGCTGATAAAAAAATACTCACACCCGACGCGAGATTGAGCTATCACCCACCAGTGACAGTACAGGCACACCCATCCACATTGACTCACAAGTGGTAGTTGCTGCCCCTGTGTAAGGAAAGATATCGAGGGCAATAGATATCTTTCTAAATATAACGACTATACAGGCAATGAAAGTTAGTGTGATTATAATTGGTTGTTAACAGCTAAACCAATAAGCTAATCGATATAGCTAAAGCACAATAAAATGATGCCGTTCGTGGTGAGCTTGTCGAACCACATTCATACTTCGACAAGCTCAGTGCGAACGGTTTTTTAATCAGTTTAAACTGCTTTAGCTATATGAAAGAACTAGAAGAAATCAGTTTGTGCAGGATGAAGAATATAAAAGGCTGGTGGGTGTATCCAAAGCGGATTTTCAGTTTTTAGTGAGGCGATTACAGCAACAGCAAGGGGATGATAAGAAACGGAATCCGATGAAAAGCAGAGGGATTAAGGGAGGTCTGAGCTTGGTGCAACAATTGTTACTGACATTTTATTATCTGAGGCATTACGCAACGTTTTAAATACTGGGACGATTTTTTGGTAGAGCTAACGCACAATAAAATGATAACGTTCGTGGTGAGCTTGTCGAACCACATTCACGCTTCGACAGGCTCAGCGCGAACGGTTTTTTAATCATTTTATTGGCTGTTAGCTATATGAGTGAATCTTACTGCTGTAAGGTTTACCAAAAAATCTCTCGTTATTTACTGAGGATTTGATCTGTTTCTGGGCGCAAGGCGTTACTGGATGGCAACTTAAAGGCGATTGCAATTGATGTCACAGAACAGCCCATTGAGTGTCCTGTCATCGGTCAACAAGATTATTTTTCTGGAAAAAAAACAGCACACGATAAAGGTTCAGTTGATTATCTGTTTGATAACGTTAAAAATCTTGATGGTTTATTGTGCAAAAGAAACGGTACATGATTTTAAAATACTGAAAAATAGCCGTGTTGCTATTAATGGTAGTGGGTGAAACCTGTAATTCAGCATAAATATCTCGTTCACAACGACCTTGTTAATCAGTAAACCGATGACAGTATCGTGCATCAATTCTAGTTTTGAGAAACATAAGGTTTTGCGCGTAAGTCGCTTGATCCAAGTACGATTGTCAGATTTTTACGTTCTATTTTTTGTGTATTACGCTTACCAATCTCATGTTTATCGGTCTCTAGGTGACGTTGATATGCACCC
>CAIUVX010000109.1 GCA_903902705.1 uncultured Methylococcales bacterium | reverse complement strand
TGGAGATGGACGAACAATGGTCTTATATCGGTAACAAATCTAACCAACATTGGCTGTGGTACGCCGTTGACCACGCCACGAATACGGTGCTGGCTTATGTGTTTGGCAAGCGCAAGGATGACAAGCTGCTTACCCGCAAAACCTTATGTTTCTCAAAATTGGAATTGATGCACGATACTGTCATCGGTTTATTAATTAACAAGGTCGTTGTGGACGAGATATTTATGCTTGATTACAGGTTTCACCCACTACCGTTTTTTGCTCTCCAGAAATAACAAAACGTTCCATGCAGTTTTTAAGCGCAGTATCCACGTCTTTTGAACCTACCTTATGATAGATTTAATCCACTACTAGAATTTATACATTTGGGTTAATTCTTTCATGGTCTCATTCGCGCCTATGCTTGTTTTATAGGCTTAAGCGCACACCAATCCAGCCTGCTCTTGGCATTCCTGGTGAGAAAAAGCGTCCATCATTGTAGCTGTCGCCTAATACTTGCGTGGCATTGCCATAGACACCAAAGGAGTTGTAATTTTTATCAAAAATATTATCCAATTTACCAAAGATGGTGAAGTTTTTCGTGACTTTATAATCGGCGGTGGCATTGAATAACCAATATCCCGATGATTTAGCATTACGATTGGCTTCGTCACCGCGTAAATAGCGATCTCCGCTGTATTGCCCATTAAGTCCTAAAGAAAATTTCTCCCATAAATCCACGCCCACCGACGCTTTAAATATGTGTTCTGGAATCCCAGGGATTTTTGAGCCTTTATGAACGACGGCAATTTCATCGGGATTGCGGGGATTTAAGCCATCAAACGGCGTTAAAAATCGGGCATTCAAATAAGTGTAATTGGTTGCAAAATGCCAATCGTCTATTGAACTGAATAATTGCGGATAATCCGCGCTCGTGCCTGCTTCAATACCATAACGGCGAGTTTTGCCAACGTTGTCAAAATAGCCTTGGCTGATAGTGCTACTGGCGGCATCACGGCGAAAAATAATATCGTTGTTATTAATGGTATGAAAAAACCCTAAATTCCATTTTAATCCGCCTTTACCGAGTAAGTTGTCTAAATCGCCGCGCACCCCTGTTTCCCATGTTTTGGCAACCACTTGTTTTAAATCAGGGTCAGATACAAACGAATTGGGTAATTTACACGGGGCTTGTGGGTCGGCGCAACTGAGTTCCACAGGTGATGGTGCGCGGGTTGATTCGCTGTAATTGCCGTATAAATTGAGATTACTCAAGGCTTGATAGGTTAAGCCAGCCGATGGATTAAGGCGGTCAAAGGTATGTGAGCCGTTGAGCGTTTTAGTCGGATCTTTAATATATTCATCTGCCATGTTGACATGAATGTAGTTATAACGTCCCGCGACGGTAGCTGTTAATTTATCAGTAATGGAAAAACTATCAGTTAGATAAACGCCGACGGTTGAGGTGTTGGTGTGTAAGCGCACTTTGGATTCATCGATAAATATGTTACTTCTGGTCGTGCCGCGTGTGTTGGTCAACGAGGCGAGTTCGGTATCGGAACTAAAATTCACTTCCGAATAATCGTAGCTCACCCCTGTGGTTAAATTGTTTTCATGTTTGAATAAGTCATTGGCGAACACGGTTTGTACTGTACCGCCGCGACTGCGCATATTGGTTTGGCTGTAATTGTTAATCGCGCCTTGAACGGCAGAAGTAGCGTCCACTTGATTACCTTTGGTATCTATAACTGCCACATCGTTTGGGGCGCACAATAATTTTTGTCTGGCAGTCGCAATCTGATTTAAAGAATTCATGGTTGTCAGATTATCGGCATTCGCGGTATTCAGCGCGTCCAGTGCGGCTTGGTTATCGGTGGTTGCAGTCGCTAGATTACCCGCTGTTAGCGCAGACGCAGTTTGTGCGGCGGCAAGATTGGCTGTAGCCAAGGCGACGGCTGCTGCATCTGCCGCTGCTTGCGCCGCCGCTACAGCGGCTTCAGCCGCTGCAACACTATCCGCCGCCGCTTGGTTATCGGCTGTTACCGCAGTCAGATTATCCGCCGCTGTCTGAGCCGCCGCTTCGGCATCAGCGAGTGCTTGCGCTGCCGCCGCTTGATCCGTTGTCTGGTCGGGTGCGGCACAGCTGGCATAATCGCCACTGTCACCATTAAATGATTTCATGCGATTTTGACGAAAATACGCATTACCGCTGACTTCTATTTTATCGGTGACATCGTAACTGCCTTGTAATTCCGAAAAGAACATTTTGGTGGTGGTTGTATCGGGCTGAGTAAACACCGCTTTACGATTTTGTTGTAATAACTGCACGGGCGCGGCACCGTTACCTGTCATATTATTATCATTCGCCGCTAAGCTTAAATCTAGCGATCCTTTATCACCGCGCCAGCTTAATGTACCAAAGGCTTGCTCGGCTTTAGTGGATGAATGATTACGCCAACCACCATCTTCAAAATGATGTAAATCAATAAAATAACCCCAAGTGTCATTATTCCAGCCACTGGTGAGTTCTTCTGAATGCCTATCCCACGAACCGCCATAAACTTCTAGTTGATGTAAAGGTGCGGAAAAGCCTGTTTTAGTTTTAGCCGAAATCGCCCCGCCTAAACTATTTAAACCATAGACAGGATTTGAACCTGAGTATAAAGTCATGCTATCAATCGCATTTTGTGGAATTAAATCCCAATTAACGGTATCGCCAAACGGCTCGTTAAACCTCACCCCGTTAATATAAGTTGATAAGCCTTGAGGCATTCCTAGCAATGGTGAGGCAACAAAACCACGGTAGAAAATATCAGGCTGTAAAGGATTGTTTTGTGCTTCGTTAGTCGAGACACCGCTTAAAAAGCGATCCATATAATCCGCTAACGAAATGGTTTGTGATTTTTGTAATTGTTCGGCATCAACGTGTTGAATATGAGCAGGTAATTTTCCTGATTCTATTTCACTACCCGACAACGGGCTTGTGCTAATAACATCAACCACACCCAAGTCGGTAGGTTTGTCTTGAGCCAAGGTCATCGTTAAAGATGTTAAGCTAAATAAACCAATGACTCCATAGACCGACTTTCTCATGCTTTACACTCTGACCTTAACGGCAAAAAAGCCATATTGTAGTCAAATGACTGGGTAAGCTGTAGAGATAGGCAATAAAAAGGAAATATTCCTATAAGGTGGAGGCTAAATAAGGGTAATCACTTGCGTGTTACCCCTACTACTTGAAACACGCCATACCGTAGATAAGTATGGGCGTTTATTCACTACTTATTATTGTTTAGCCGCTTTACCCATTTTTTTATGCTCTTCATGTGCAGCATCTAATTTAGCAGATTGTTCTTTAGTAAGCACTGCTTGCAAACTGGTTTTAGCTGCTTCGTGAATTGCTTTCATATCTTCTTGTTGTTTATCAAAAATCGCCTTTACCTTAACTTGCTGATCCGCAGTTAAATCTAACACCTTGGTCAAGTGTTCAACACGCGCAGAGGAATCACCCCCGTGGTGATACTCTTCAGCCGCAAAAGCACTTAAAGACATCGTTAAAGACAGAATCAAGCCGATTAGTGTTAATTTTTTATTCATCATCATTACCTTAGTTGTGAAATTATGGAGTATTAACCGTTTTAGCAAAAACAGCTACTGCTAGTATAGACGGTACAAATGTATTCGCACCACCTATAAGACGATAATTACTATACAATACCGCACTTTCAAGGGAATATTATCAATGAATAAACAAGAAAAATCACTCACCATGACTGTATTAATGACACCTGACATGGCAAACTTTTCTGGCAATGTCCACGGGGGGGCATTACTAAAACTGCTGGATCAAGTCGCTTATGCCTGTTCCGCAAAATATTGTAAACAATACGTCGTCACCGCCGCACTGGATCAAGTTTTCTTTAAACAACAAGTCAATGTCGGTGAATTGGTCACTTTTTATGCCCACGTTAACTATGTTGGACATTCATCAATGGAAATTGGCGTTAAAGTGGTTGCCGAAAATTTACGCACCAACAGTAAACGCCACACCACCTCTTGTTATTTCACCATGGTAGCAATGGATGAAAACGGAAAACCCACCGAAGTACCTAGACTACAACTAGAAAACGATGTCGAAAAACAACACTACGCCGAAGCCGAATTGCGCAAACAACTACGCCAAGAAAATTTGCAGAAAACGCGTTTGTTAGCCGCTGAACTCACAGAAGATAAGTTTTAAGTGGGACTACAAGAAAATTTTGAACAATTACCATTAAAGGATTTTGCCGAAAACGCCTAAGTTATAGTGAACCCCGTTATCCAGACAATCTTCGCACCGCCGCCTGTTGCAGTGAGGTACACCGCGTTGGGTGTCGCTAACAGCGAATAAGATGATTAAAAAACCGTTCGCGCTGAGCCTGTCGAAGCGTGAATGTGGTTCGACTGTTCGACAAGCTCAGCTCACCACGAACGTTATCATTTTATTGTGCGTTAGCTCTAGTACTGGTTGAAACACTTAAATCAGGCTTATAAAGTCATTTGACATCGTCATTATTTAACTGCGTAATCAGTTTACCTTTATATTCACCTGTCAACGTTTTTAAGAAAGCAACCAAGTTGTTTATTTCCAAATCAGTGAAGCTTTTGTTTTGCTGAACTTTACCCATAACTCGTACTGCATCTGCTAAATTAGCGGCTGAGCCATCGTGAAAGTAGGGGAGCGTTAGTTCAATATTGCGCAATACTGGAACCTTGAAAAAATGTAGGTCTTTTTCATCTTTGGTGACATTAAAACGCCCCTTATCAACATCCGTTAATTGACCGCCACGCAGTTTAAAATAATCGTATTTCACGCCCATTTTTTCAAAAGATAAACCACCCAGTGCTGGACCCACATGACAGGAGGAACAGCTTACCTTAAACAATTCATAGCCCGCTTTTTCATTAGCTGTCAGAATGTCGTTATTACCGCGTAAATACTGATCGAAGCGAGAATTGGCGGTTACTAATGATTGTTCAAAAACGGCAATGGCATCAGTTACCGTTTCTTTAGTCAAACCTTGCTGAGCATATAACGAAGCAAAAGCGGTCTGATACTCAGGGACTTGCTTAAGTTTTTCAACAACCGTATCCCATTGCGCACCCATCTCACTAGGATTCGCAACTGGCCCTGCTGCTTGTTCTTGTAAATCTTTAGCGCGACCGTCCCAGAATTGGGCGAGGTTATACATGGCGTTATAGACAGTGGGAGAGTTAATTGGTCCTTGTTGACCTTTAATGCCAGTAGCGACTTTGGCTTGATCAGTCCCGCCTTTAGTCAAATTATGGCACGAGGCACAACTTAAGGTATTGTCACCAGAAAGCAAGGTATCGTGAAAAAGCTTGTTACCCAAGGATACTTTTTGAACATCAAGATCAACTTTTAATGGCAACGGCTCGACTGGTTCGCCTTTTAGCACTTTTGTGGAATCCTGACTCCAAGATAATTTTGTCCGTTCTTCTATAATCCAGTCGAGCAGAGTTTGTTTTTCATCAACGGTTAAACTGTCTGTCCAGTGCATCGAAAGATATAAAGCTGGAGGCATACTGTTATTGCGTACTACGCCTTCCAATCTGCCCAGCATTAAAGGAGAAAACGTCGCTTCACCACTGTAAAGCTGTTTTGACAGCAGCAATCTCGCTGAAGCATTTTCTATATCTTTTGCCATTAATTGCTTTGCAATCGGTAACTTTGCATAGATAGGCATCCGTGTCATACCAGGCGAATGGCAATCAACACATTTATTCTGAAAAATCTGGGTGGCATTGGCAAAATTTTGGGAGCTACCAGAAATAACGGCGATTGGCTCATTTTCTCCAGACAATCCAAGCAGGTTTGAAAGGGGTAGAAATAAAGCGACAGCCGCCAGCAAGAGTATCAATAATGATTTTTTTTTCATAAAGTGTTAAGAGCCGTACTCCGTCTTTTAGGTCGGGAGCGATAGCGTATCGGCGTAGCCGAACCTGCTCTTTATTTTCCTGTACGTTAAGCTATCTTCGGTTAATTTTTATACCCGTAACAAAGAGCTATGGGTGATGAGTTTATAATCTTTAATTGGTAATAGCTGCAACGTAATGATTGGCTACCCATTTTAATCAGGACAAAAATACCAATACTTCGGACAGTTTTTAAAAAAGAGGAAATCTTTTGTCAGAGGACAATGTAGTTTCCGACAAACAGAGACCGATGAAGATAAGATTTCCATGAAGCTACTAGAAACGATTTTAGAAAAAATGTCCAGTGTTTCAAAAGCACAAAAAATTTTTGTCTATAGTGAATCCCAAATTCAGGACAATAGTTTAAGCTATACCCACAAATCCTTAAAATCCAATAGCTGTGTAACATCAGTGAAATCACGAACTAACACATACGCTTCAATATTTATTCTTTCGGCATAGAGCTAACGCACAATAAAATGATAACGTTCGTGGTGAGCTGTGGGCGACGGTTCAAACTGAAACCGCGTTTGAATCAGGGCTGAGTTCCGGAGTCAGCCTCCGTTACCTGGCCTTGG
>CAIUVX010000108.1 GCA_903902705.1 uncultured Methylococcales bacterium | reverse complement strand
GCTGTCCCAACTCTATTGCTACCGTTCTTTACTATATCACTATGTTCACAATACGGACACTGCATTTTTCACTACTCGTTTCGGCTAAATTTATAATAATATCAAATCACTCACTGTTTATGACTACCTAAAATTTAATCAAGGAGAAAAATATGAGTTTTTCGTTTGGCGGTATCGTTGGTGCGCATTCCTGCCATGCCATTACCGATGACGACTAATTTTTGTTTTTTATTGTGCATAGTGTTATTCAAACAAGGCTTTAATTTCAGGAATACAAGAACCGCAATTCGTTCCTGCTTTCAAACACTGCCCCACTTGTTGATGGGTTGTTAAGCCTTTTTCTTTAATCGCAGCAAGCATGGTTTTTTCACCGACATTAAAACACGCACAGATAATTACACCGACATCCGCACCACCTACAGGCGGGCTACCTGTCAACAATGCCATTCGTTCTGCTTTGGTCAATTCGGCTTTAGCACACAACATACTCAACCAGCTACGCTCAGGGAGATGGTGGTCGGCAGCGATAAATATCACTGTTTCCAGTTGCTCATTAAGCAGTTGTGCAGCGCGGTAGATACCTTTTGCACTATCTTGATAGTCTTGCCATTGTGAATTTTGAGCCGTGCTATTGCACAAATTTTTTCTAACATAATCACGCCAATTATCTGGCAAACTGTCACCTGCTAATTCATAGCGATAAAAGCCATTACCTTTACTTTTTATCCAATAGTCAACGTTGGTTATTTTTAACTCGCGGCGTGATAACACAAATGCTTGCCACACAGGTGTGTATGGTCGAACACGCACGGGCGTATGTTTACTTTCAGGTTGTTTGGAAATTGGATCAACGACGGGATTCACTAACGCGCCCATACGTCCATGACTGGCGTATTGTTCTGTCCAGTGCATGGGGACAAACACACTACCTAGCTTATTTTCAGTCAGTTGCACGCGGGCAATCATCGAACCCCATTGGCTTTCAATGTGTGCCAAACCATTCGCCTGTAAACCGTAGTGTGCGGCATCGGTGGAATGGATTTCAACAAATGGCTCAGGTTTATGCTGATTCAATTTTGCCGCTAACGCTGTGCGCGTCATGGTATGCCATTGGTCACGCAATCGCCCCGTATTTAAAATTAACGGATAATCGGCAATGGGTTGATTAACGGGGGGACGTGGAGTAACGGCAATAAACCGTGCTTTACCCGATGGTGTAAAAAACTGCCCATCGGCAAACATCCGCGCTCTGCCTTGTGGATAAGCAGTATTAACAGGCCATTGTGTAGGCTGAAACTGATCGTACTCAGTCGCGCTAATTTCCGCATAAGCCGATATATCAAAATCCCGTTGCCCGTTATTTTCAAAACCTGATAACGCTGCGTGTTCACGGAAAATATCGACAGGGCTTTGATAGTTAAATTCAGCTTCAAAACCCATGCGCCGCGCTATTTGCGTGATTATCCACCAATCAGGTTGTGCATCGCCTGCGGGTTTAAATAATGCCCGTTGCCGTGAAATACGCCGTTCGGAATTTGTTACCGTACCGTCTTTTTCACTCCAACCCTGTGCGGGTAATAATACATGAGCCAAAGCTGTAGTGTCGGTGTTGGCAATACAATCGGAGACCACGACAAATTCACAATTAGCCAAAGCACGTTTAACTTTGTCAGCATTAGGCAAACTGACGACAGGATTTGTTCCCATAATCCACACGGCTTTTATTTTACCCTCATGAATTGCATCGAATAATTCAACCGCCGTTAATCCTGCTTGTTTCGTCGTATGTGGCGCGTTCCAAAAACGTGCGACTTTATCCACGTCAGAAAATTCAATGTGCGCGGCGAGTTGATTCGCCATGCCACCAACTTCCCGCCCGCCCATTGCATTTGGTTGTCCTGTTAAAGACAATGCACCGCTACCCACTTTGCCTAGCTTTCCTGTGGCTAGATGGCAATTAATGATAGCGTTAACTTTGTCAGTTCCAGACGACGATTGATTAATACCTTGACTGTACAGGCTTAACACTTTGTCGGTATGAACGAACCAATCATAAAATTGTTGTACATCTTCGGCGTTCAACTGGCAATGTTCAGCGATTTTTTCAATGGCGTAATCACCCAATGCGGCGGCAAATCCTTCCGTATGGGCTTCAATATAAGCCGAATCCAGCGCGTCATGGTCACTCAAATAAGATAATAAGCCATTAAATAACCACGCATCACTGCCACTGGCTACTGCTAAATGTAAATCAGCAATGTCACAACTGGCAGTACGGCGCGGGTCGATAACGACAATTTTTAGTGCAGGATTGGCTTCTTTAGCGGCGCGTATACGCTGAAAACTCACAGGATGACACCATACAGCATTTGAGCCGATGAGAATAATGAGTTCTGCGTGTTCATAATCTTCATAGCAATTCGGCACAGTATCCGAACCGAACGCACGTTTGTGTCCTGCTACAGAAGAGGACATACACAAGCGGCTATTAGTATCCATATTGCCGCTACCGATAAAGCCTTTCATCAGCTTGTTAGCAACATAATAATCTTCGGTCAATAACTGACCTGATCCATAAAACGCCACGGCATCCGCACCGTGTTTTTTAATGACAGCTTTAAACGAATCCGCCACTAAATCCAAGGCTTGTTCCCAACTGGTTTCTTGCCCATTCACTTGCGGCTGTAATAATCTGCCTTTTAACTCGACGGTATCGCCTAAGGCTGATCCTTTGGAACACAGCCGCCCAAAATTAGCGGGATGGGTTTTGTCGCCGTTAATAGTGACGTGATGCTGACCTTCATCGACTATCGCGCTAATGCCACAGCCGACACCGCAATAGGGACAGGTGGTTAGAATAGTGGCGTTCATTTTATAGCTCAGGCACAGACATCACACCTTCTGCCACCATTACCGCCTCACCTCCAACGCGAATAGTGAGCGATTGTTCACCCTTATTATCCATTTCCAAACTTAATACACTGCGGCGGTTATGTGCATCACCTCTATCAACGGCAAAGGTATAAGTGCCTTTTTGCATAAAATCAAATGAACACAAATAAGCGGCAAACGCGCCCATCGCATTACCAACAGGTGGATCTTCCTGCAAACCAATCCGCGAACCCAGCAAGCGCACATTAAAATCAGCATCGGTAAACGGCGTTTTCGGTGAAAATAACAAAATTTCTTGTGCGGCGGTTTGTGGTGCGATGGATTGATTCCATGCCGCATCATTAAATCTGGCTTTTCTAACGCTGTCATATTGCCAGACGGGAATAATTAAATACGGCAGTCCACAAGAAACAAGGCGCGGCGCGTATTTATTATGGTCAAGTTCTGAAATTTGTAAGGAGAGAAAACTAGCAATTTCTTCGTCTTTAGGCGTAAAACGATCTATAACAGCGGTTACTTTACGGCTAAACTGAACAAAGCTTGGCTTGCCATTCTCATCAGCGGTGATATTTACTGCGACTACTCCCCCATTGTGTTCAAAAAAAATCGCGGTAATGGGTTGACTTAAAATTAGTTCGCCACAACTCGCCAATACAAAGGCGGTTGCAATGACAGGATGCCCAGCAGATTTAATTTCATTGTGCGGTGAAAATATATGTAGCACTCGCGTAGTACTTTGTTTATGCGGATGACACACAAACACAGTTTGCGATAAATTTAACTCTCTGGCGATTAACTGCATAAGGGTTTTGCTTAAACCCTCTGAATTAGGGAAAACCGCGATTTGCGCACCGCTGAATAGGGTTTTAGTAAACACATCGGCAATATAATAATTGTACTTCATGCGCTGACTCCCTCTTGCTGTGCATTAGTGCTGGTTTCGATAAGCTGCCGCAAAAGTGCGACAGGGCGCGTATCGACTTGAACTCTACCGTCATCAATACGACAGGCATAAACAGGCACAGTGACAGAATCATCTTCTAAACAAACGCCCGTCTGTAGATTAAAATGTTGCTTATATAAGGGCGACGAAACCACTACTTCATCTTTAATATCACCCACAATACCGCGTGATAATACATTGGCTTTACCGATGGGATCGTAATTGTTAATGGCATACACTTGATTGGAATACAAACCTAGGTTTGTACTCCTGATATAAAAAATCGCCACTTGCAAACCATTCACCAAAGCACACACGCCAGAATTTTCTTGTAAATCTAAAACGCTACACACGTCATTCCATTGCATTACGCCACCTCGGCTAAGTTAAAATGTTTGCGTTCATCGTCACGCGCTGGACGAATTTGTCCACGTTCTTCAACGAATACCACGTTATCATCGGTCGCGTCGCTGTTGATGAAATGATGAAAACGTTTCAGTTTGCTTTCATCCTCAATAGTGGTTTTCCATTCACATTGATAAGTATCGATGACGGTCTGCATTTGCTGTTCTAGTTGTTCACCTAAGCCCAGTTTGTCATCAATAATGACTGATTTGAGATAATCCAAACCCCCTTCCATATTTTCCATCCACACTGAAGTCCGTTGTAAACGGTCGGCAGTGCGAACATAAAAACTTAAAAAGCGGTCGATGGTTTTGATTAAGGTTTCTTTATCCAACGCGGTAGCGAATAAATCTGCGTGCCGTGGTTTCATGCCGCCATTACCACAGACATATAAATTCCAGCCGTTTTCGGTGGCGATAATACCGACATCTTTACTTTGCGCTTCGGCACATTCTCGCGTACACCCTGACACCGCGAATTTTATTTTATGCGGTGAGCGTAAACCTTTATAACGATTTTCTAATTCAATCGCTAAACCGACACTGTCATCGACCCCATAACGACACCAGCTACTGCCGACACAGGATTTAACGGTGCGTAACGATTTGCCATAAGCGTGACCAGATTCAAAACCTGCGGCTATCAGTTCTTTCCAAATCAGCGGCAATTGTTCCAGCGTTGCACCGAATAAATCCACCCGCTGACCACCTGTGATTTTGGTGTACAACTTATATTTTTTCCCGACTTGCCCTAAAACAATCAGCATATCAGGGCTAATTTCACCGCCTGCAATGCGCGGTACGACTGAATAAGTCCCGTCTTTCTGCATATTGGCAAGAAAGTTGTCATTAGTATCTTGTAGCCCCAGATGGTTTTTTTCTAAAATATGTTCATTCCACTGTGACGCGAGAATACTGCCAACGGTGGGTTTACAAATCTCACAACCCAAACCTTTGCCATGTTTTGTCAGTAAATCGCTAAAGGTTTTTATTTGTTCGACGCGAACCAGCGTGTGCAGTTCTTGGCGTGTATAGGCAAAGTGTTCACATAAATCGGTATTAACCGCCACCCCTTGTTTAGCCAATTCTGAATTTAATACCGACTTGAGCAATGCAGAACAACCACCACAGCCTGTTGCCGCTTGGGTGCTGGTTTTCAATGCGTCCACTGTGGTACAACCTGCCTCTATGGCGGTGCAAAGTTTGCCTTTAGACACGTTATAACAGGAACAAATGATAGCCGAAGCAGGCAGGGCATCAGGCCCTAAACCCACCGATTCATCGGAGCGATGCGGTAAAATTAGTGCTTCTGGATTTTCGGGTAACTCAATAGCGTTTAAACAATATTGCAATAAAGTACTGTAACCCGATGCGTCACCGACTAACACCGCACCCAGTAAATATTTTTTATCCTCGCTGACTACCAAACGTTTATACACTTCGCTAGCGTCATTTTGATAACTATAAACCAGCGCACCTTGACTCCTAGCATGAGCATCACCAATACTTGCTACATCCACGCCCATGAGTTTGAGCTTGGTACTCATATCCGCGCCTCTAAAACTGCTATAAAAATTACCTTCTAAATTCGCCACCACCGTTCGCGCCATCGCATAACCAGGTGCAACCAGCCCGTAAATCATGCCATTCCACAACGCACATTCACCAATCGCATAAATATCAGCATCTGAGGTTTTACAGTCATTATCAATAACAATACCGCCGCGTTGACCGACTTCCAAACCACACGCTCGCGCCAACTCATCACGCGGACGTATACCCGCCGAAAACAGCACAATATCAGTTTCTAATTCTTCACCATCGGCAAAACACATTTTATTAACGCACTGCTCACCGTCAGTAATCAAACTGGTATTTTTGCCAGTATGGACAATGACACCTAGCTGTTCAATTTTGCGCCGTAGCATTGCACCGCCTGCATCATCGAGTTGCACCGCCATTAAGCGCGGAGCAAATTCTACGATATGCGTTTCTAAGCCTAAATCTTTTAAGGCTTTCGCGGCTTCTAATCCCAACAAACCACCACCCACCACCGTGCCAACTTTGCCAGTTTTTGCCGCTGCCGCCATTGCTTCAAGGTCTTCAATAGTGCGATATACCAAACATTGCGCTCTATCATGTCCTGCTACTGGCGGCACGAATGGATAAGAACCTGTGGCAATAACCAGCTTGTCATAATGAATACTGATGCCGTTTGCTGAAATAACGGTTTTAGTCTCGCGGTCGATACTGACGGCTTTATCACCTATATAAAGTGTGATGTCGTGTTGCTCAAAAAAACCGTCTTCTACCAGTGACAACTCTTTCGCGCTAGTGCCTGAAAAAAATGAGGATAAATGCACGCGATCATAAGCGGGGCGTGGCTCTTCGCAAAAAGTCACAATGTCATACTGCGCTTTGATGGGACTTGCCACCAGACTGGCTAAAAAATGCTGTCCTACCATACCATTACCAATGACCAGCAGTGTTTGTTTTACGCTCATGATTTACCTCAATGACTCTATTAATAACGTTTTCACCAAATAGAGCAAAGCCTGTGCCATAAAAACTAACGCGCTGGATTGATTGATTTTATCGTGGGGTTAAACAAAATGGGCGACTCGATTCTGCACCAAAATAGGCTGTGAGTTTAAAATCGTGCCTGAAAAAGGGCGGGTTTATAAAGTGCTTGGAGTCCAATAGCGTTAGAGACTGTGAAAGTATTCGATTTTGGAATCAAAACTCATGAGTTTTGACTCCAGATTTAACCCACCGCCCATCATTCCTCCCACAAACCTCCATCAAACAAGCCACTGTTTTTTAACGCCTTAAACACACACCAAGCCCATTAACCGCCGTTCATAAAACCAAAAACCACGCGGCAAATCCTCAAAAACTCTCCCACAGCTCTCCCTTTAGCTACCGAATACAAAGGGCTAAACTATGCCCAAGTTCAAAGCGAACAACAACAAACAACGAGGCAATCACCATGCAAATCATCACAGAACAAGATAACCAACAGGTTGCCGAATCGTTTAACGCGGTGATTAGCGGCTTAAATCACATTGCCGATGATATAAAACAATCCTGTGCGGATGCAGTCATGGACGATGACTATGATAAAGTGGACGCATCAAGAGCCTCCGCGATGGCGATAAAAAACTTCGTTCAAGAACTGACCGAACTAGCAACGCGCTGGAATCAAGGGATTTTTAACGCGCCCGTTCCTGAAAAAATGCCACAGACTGCAAGTTTTAATGGTTTGGGTGTTCGTAGAAAAAATCAGAAAACACGCTTGCTGGTGACTTATCTTGCAAACAATCAACAAATTCAAGGCAGAACGGCAGGTGAAACGTTTGTAGAAACGTTGCGGTTATTCAAGTTTGAGCAGGTGGCGGCTTTACACAAACAAGTTTCAGGTTATCCTTTGGTGAGTAAAACCAAGTTTAATCCAGAGCCTAATCGTTATCTGAAATGCGGGGATTGGTTTGTGAATTTTCCTAGCAACACTCAGTATAAAAAGACTTTTTTAGACGAAATCAGCACGACTTTAAAAATCCCTATTCGGGTGGATGTGGTGTAGCGGCGTTTTGGTAAGACTTCGGTAACAAGAATAATTGTGCGGTTTGTATCGCGTGGAATGGAGAAAAAGAAATGGCAAATTTAACAGAACAAGAAACAGCGATGAAAACTGATTTTGAAAAAAAATTGCAATTGGCTGAACAAGGCGATGCACAAGCCCAATTTCATGTGGGACTGGTTTATACGAAGGGTATAAACAAATATCAAAAGGTTCTTTCAGAAATTTCCTTAAACGAATTTCCTTATCCAGTTAAACATGATGATAATCTCGCTTTTCAGTGGTTTGAAAAAGCAGCAAAGCAAGGAAATACAGATGCACAATATTTTTTAGGTGTTTGTTATTCCAAAGGCTGTGGAGTTAAACAAGATTATGCTCAAGCTGTTTATTGGCACAAAAAAGCCGCCGAACAAGGAAATAGAAACAGTCAAAACATATTAGGATTCTATTACTATAGTGAACAAGATTATCAACAAGCCATTGACTGGTTTAAAAAAGCGGCTGAACAAGGCGATTATTTTGCTCAGTACAGATTAGCTTGTTGTTACCGAGACGGCGTAGGCGTTGAACAAAACAATCAACTCACATTTGAGTGGTTTAATAAATGCGCTGAAAGCTATGTTCCATTTAGTCATAGAATATTTTTGAAATCTGATTCATGGTTTTACGTCGATATTAGTTTTTTTAAAGATAGGATGTGTGACGATATTTATTATCGCGTAGCTGATTGTTATTTCAATGGTGTAGGCATTGAAGCCAATCAAAAAGAAGGAATTGGATGGATTGAGTTCGGATTATCTATTAATAGATATTTTGTTAATAGATATTCTGTTCCAGAAAATGTTGATCTTCTTTACGATGAAGAAGGTTTTTTATTCGGCATAACGCCCGGCGAAAGTGAAAAAAAACTCATCCAACAATGGATAACAGAAGCAAATCAAGGAAACATTGAAACCCAATATCGTTTAGCAGTTACTTGTTTTGACGACAATGACTACTCAGATGCCCTGCGCTTTCTTAACGATGCCCTTAAAAACAATCATCCAGCCGCTCATCAATGGTTAGAAGAGGCTTATCTTCATATTGCTTTTCCTTATCTGACTGACAGAACAGATGCTGAACAATATTACCAAGCGGCTTTTGAATACTGTAGTAATGAAGCAAATCGGGAATCTGAAGAGGTTTACTTTTGTTTAGGGGTTTTATATGCCTGTGGTAAAGGCGTAGAACAAAACAAAGAGTTAGCTTTTAGAAACTTTTCTCATATTGTAAATGAAACTGGTTTTAGGCTTAATCCTTTTGATGAGTATGACGAACTGCAAATTCTTGCTGAATACTATCTCCTCGTAACAAATTATTATGACGGTAATAATAAGGGAGATGAGCAATTTTTATGGGATTATGTGCAGACGTATTTTAAATTTTTAGCTGGGGTATTTAACAAAAATACAACGCTACATCATCCCGTTTTACCTTCATTCACAATGAAAACTGTCTGTGAAATGGGTAACTCTCTCTGTGATGAAATGGGCGACTTTGAATCAGCAAGAAAAAGATTTTCTTCTAATCGGGATAGAATGCTCAAAGAAGTTTGTTCACATATTATTGATAAAGAGGAACAGTTGTATAAAAAAAATAAGGAGCTTGAAGAAAAAAATAAAGCTCTTGAATTAGCTCTCGAAGCAGAAAAAGTTTCTCATAAAAAATTACACGAAAAAGAACAAGAAATGATTTCTTTTTTTACGCACACTTTGCGTAACGCACTTGCCTCTGCTCCAGAATCACTCAGACAAGCTATTCGTTTATTAGGTAGCGAAGACTACGAAAAGAATAAAAAATACTATAAAGCAATTAATAAAATAACGGCTTTATTTTCAACGCTGTCTTTAACAGATTGCTTAATAGATACCTTTAAACAATCTATTAATGACCCAGAAGAATTTAAACTGGCGTGGCAAAAAGACAATACAGGCGATGCAACACCAAAATGGGTAATTGCCTCGGCTTTACGTCAATCATTAAATAGAATAATTTTTATGAGTGATGCCAGCCAGTTAGAAAAACTGTTAAATGTCACTGAAACCTCCGCAATTGTATCCACGCGAAAATCGTTTATTGAAACTGTTTTACCGCTTAATGTAGATAACCAAGGCATTAACACATTTTATGACTGGCTTAATGGCATTAATACCATTGAAATATCCATAGAAGAAACGAATCACTCGAATTTTGGTATCAATCAGGTTAAATTTTCGCTATTATTCGCCATCACTTCTGAGATACTTTTAAACGCCTTAAAATATTGGAATGGCACAGGACATATTCAAATTAGCTGGCAGTTAATAGAAGAAAATTATATTTTCACTGTTAAAAATCCTTGCCACGCAAACGCTAGTAGTAATTTAGCAGGCACACACAAAGGTATTGCATTTATTAACCGCTTAATGGAATTATTAGGCGACCAAGCGCATTTTAATTGCATACCCGAAGAGCAACTATTCACCGCACAATTAAAACTACATAAATCATTATTAGGCGATAACACATGAATATATTATGGATTGAAGACTTTGGTGGCACATTATCATCAGGCACAGATACTTTAGAATCAATGTTTAAAAATCTGCTCAGTTTTGACGACTGGGACGAAGACGAATTAAATCTAATAAAACGCCCCACCGATTTAAAAAAATTCTGCGAACAACAAAAAAGCGTACACCGCATTCATTTATGCCGCAATTATTTCGATTACATTGCTTTTAAAGCAGCCCATTCAATAACCCATGAAATCGATACCATTATCTCTGACATCCGTTTAGATAATATTGCAGCGGAACAGTTTAATTCACCTATTCCAGACGCTTATTTATCAGATAAACGTAAGTTTCACGAAAACGGCGGCTTTTATATTTTTAACGATTTAATTCATTTAGGCGTACCTGCTGAACGAATATGTTTCATGACAGGTGAAAAAAATTCGTTTAAAAGTTTTGAAGAAAAATGTACTGAAATATACACGCCCAAAGTCACCGCCTTTGAAAAAAGTGATGCCGATTATGAAAAATTAAGAGATTGGCTAACAGCACAACAATCCTCTTATGCAATATTAAGACGCGGAATTATTAAAGGCTGTGATTTTTTAAAATCCCATGTTGAAAAAGACGACCATAATATTCAATTCAGAGATTTTATAAAAATTGAAAACAATCAGCCTACTATTGAAATAGTAACGACTGACATTAAAAATTATCTTGATACCTTATCTCAGTTTTTACTATTAAAACAACCTATTGAGCAAGCGATTAATATCCAGTATCGATTATTATTAAGAACACTTGCACATGAATGGGAAGATAACATTGAACCCAAACGATTAAAAGAAAAATATGCGGGTAATGTAAGTAAAATACACGATATTTATACCTTTGCAGGGCTTATGAAATTAACTCGTAACTGGGTATCTCATGCTAATTTACTTGAACCGTTAGACCATCAAACCATTGCCTTTTTATTCATGGTCAATATGAGAGCCATGTTTAAACTTCCAAAAGAAATCCAGTGTTATGAAGCTATTTTATTAAGCTGTATTAACCCAGCCACTGTAAATAATATCGATACTAAAATGTTAAATGATGATATTAGCTATACAGAAAAAGGCATTGATGAAATTTTAACAGGGTTAAATATCAACGAATCAGGACATTTTGGCAAAAAAATCAACGCTATTTATCGCCAAAACACAGGCAATCCAGACGCAGAAGAACATAACTTTAAACAGTTTTTACTGCACTATTTCTGGATGAATCAAAAATCGGATATAAGAAATTTAACCGCCAGTTCAAACGAGTTTCTACCAACATTAGCACGGCATATTTACAGCCGCAGTTTTTCATAGGGGGAGTCATGCAAATCACCGCCGAATTAGATAACCAACATTTAGAAAAATTACAGATGTTGGAAAAGACGCTCAAAAAAAATACCTCTGAGTTAATCGCCCTTGCTCTCGATGAATTTTTTATAAAAAACTCAGCAAAAACAGAAGGGCAAAATGCTTATCAACTTATGCAGAAATCGGGGTTTATTGGCTGTGTAGAAAACGATGAAAATCTTTCAGAAAATTATAAAGACTATCTCGATTGGAGTCATAAAATATGATTATGGCGGATACAGGTTTTTGGATTGCTTTAGCCGATAAAAAAGATAAACATCACCAGCAAGCCAATGATTTTGTTAAAACGTCAAATGAAAGATTAATTACTACTTATCCCGTAATAACAGAAACTTGTCATATTCTATTGCAACGGCAAGGCATAACAGCACAGCTTCATTTTGTAAAAATGTATCAACTCGGTGCATTTGATATATTTGAAATTCCCGAAAAACATAAAGACCGAATATTATTATTGATGCAGCAATACGCCGATTTACCAATGGATTTTGCCGATGCGTCTTTGGTGTTATTAGCCGAACAGTTAGGGCATGGCAGAATTTTAAGCACTGATAAACGCGATTTTCATACTTATCGCTGGAAGAATACTCAACCATTTTCTAATTTATTATGTCCTCACAATTAATTAAAACCCTGATTACTTATTTACCCCGCTATGCCGAAGAAGAAGGCGATTTTTATGCAGTTAAACGCGAGGATTTAATTAACGCGCTGTGTTCAGAACACATTAATCGGGCGGTTGCTGAAAATACCGTGGCTGTTTGTGAAAACTTGCTGGATACTTTGGCGGTATTAAATACCGATTATTTGCAACAAGGCGAATGGTGTTTTATTTCTTTTCCTGCGCAATTATTAGCATTGTCAGTATTAACGGCAATAGCTGATAAGGATTCGCGGTTTTTTACGAATAATTTTTGGAATACGCAAAGTATTTCCGATGATAAGAAGAATAAACAGCGGGATTTATTACGCGCTATTGAATCTAATCGGGTTGAGCATTATGCAGGGAATAACGCGCCACCTATTCGGTATATTTATGTGGCGTGGAGTATTATTAAACTGGATAATAAAATTTTGTTTTATCAGCGTGAAGATACGCAAAAACGTTTTGATAAAACAGCGGGCGATTATGGTTTACTCGGTGGGCGGTTAAATCAACGTGATATGCCTGATTTTTCTGTGCATAAACAGCGGTGTTTGCAATCGATACAATCAAATAATTTCAATATGAAGGCAGTATTGCCAGAAACCTTAAAACGGGAATTGCAGGAGGAAGCGGGATTAATTTTTGATAAACATTATACGTTTACCTTGTGGCGTGAGTTAACACCGTATCGACAAGTTCAAGGTTCTGCACCCAATCACGCATACACTGAATATTATTTGTCTATTTTTCATATTGAGTTAACACTGGCAGGTTATTTGTTTTTACAGCAAAAAATTAATGCTGATAATCGCTTGGTATGGTTTTCAATGGCAGATATTGAAAACGGTGAAACAGTAGATGGTAAAATCGCTTATATTAAAGCGTTATTTAATGATTTTTCTGATAATAGAACGGTATTAACAGCAGAATTAACGATATTATCGAATAGTTTTTCCAGTGGTTATTTATATCAACCCAAAGAACCCAATAATTACGCTTTAATTTTGCCGATAAGTGCTGGGCAGCCATTGTTAGCAGGATTTAAAGGTAAAGAAAAGTCTCTGGATATTATTTTAACGCCTAGGCAATTAATTATTTTGTTGGGTTTGGCGGCGCATAATCGCGGTTTTAAGTTTACTTCACAGATTGAAAGTATTATTTTTCATCCTTATGGTTGGCTTGAGTTAGTAAATAATAGTGAATTACAAGGTGAATTAATTGAGCTGGCTATTTTATTCAAAAAAACTGATTATAAAATCGAAAATCAGCAAGATAAATTTTTTCGTTTATCGGTTGATCCTACGATAATTTATTTTGATAGTCAGTTATTTACCTTGAACGTACAGCAAGCGGATTTGGACAGCCGAAAAACAAAAGTTTCTGTTTCTATTACTAGAGCGGAAATAACAACGGCGTTAGGTGTGACGGCTAGTAAAACTGAGGCGTTTGTGATTACACGAAGATTAGGGCGTGATTTACAAAAGTTATATCAGAATCCGCCTGGTAATAGTGAAGCCTTTGCTTGCGAGGATAATTATAAGAAAGCCAAAGCGGATGGTTTTTCAGTAGCGGGTTTGAAAAGCTTATTATGCCGCGAGGCAGGAAATATTAGCTTTCGCGCTAAACACCAAAATAGCCTGTAACACGGTGGTTTTGTAATAGTTTGCTTATTGTCGTGAGATTCCTTGTATAGCTAACCGTAGATAAAATGATTACAAAACCGCTCGCACTGAGCAAAGTAAGCCCCGCGAAGCGGGGGAACGGTATCATTTTATTGTGCTTTGGCTATATTTGCCTTCACACATAGCAGACGCAGGGCAATCGCCCAGTCCTCGCCTGTGAGTTGTTCATAGTAGCGGAGTTCGCGCAGATGATGGGCGTTACACAGGGCGTGCTGACAGGGGTAATGCCAGCAGGGTTTCCAGTGGTCATGAACAGCAACGCCTGTGAAGGAGGGGAGGTTGCCAGCTGCATCCATTGCCAACGTACCACGTTTTTCATGCACACTGTAATGAGCATGGGTAGCGTTGGTAGCAACGCGTAGCCAGTGGAGCTTGCCATTCACCCGCAACCTACTTTCATCTTGTGTGCGACATCGGCGTTGATGAGGACGTGTTGATTGGCGAGATAATCTGGCAGTAGATGATTCGCCGCTTGCCCCATCCAGTTCTGCACACTACCACTGGACGGTTGAATGCCATATTAATCGTTGATGATTTCACAGGTTCGTTCCAGTGCAACGAAGTGTCCTTGCACTAAGCCAACACGGTAGGCTTTAAGTCGTGCGCCATAACTAACGTTAGGCGTAACGCCCTCAGGAAACACGCTACCGTGTAATAAACCACAACCTGCATCAGCCGATATTCCGTCACAATGGTTTTCGGTTCAGGAATTTCACTCTGTTGCCGCCGTTCTTTAACGACAGCTGTTTGTGCCGCTAACTCAGCCCCACAAACACAGTGACTGCTGGGAGTGAGTTCTTCAATAATATCAGGGTTATCAATCAGTAAGTGGGTTGTCCTTTTGCCCGCCATTACTGTGTTCGCCCCGTTGCCGTGGCTCAGCCGCGCCTTTTCTTAAGCCATCCGATGACGGTGGCTTGCTTGAATTGCGACTGTTCTTAATCTTCTTGTTTTCCCGTCGCTCCAATCTTGCTTCCAACTTCTCCAGCCAATCAAACACTTTCATGATGAAGAGAGGTCTTTTTTGTTTATGTCACGGCTTTTTGCGACATAATCAAATGGGGCATGAGGTGGGTGAGTGTGTGGTTAAGATGTATTGGGTTTCATTGTCACTCTACCCAGCCTACGGGCTTGTTGCAAGATAATTCTACACGGAATTCAATTTATTCTTTATAACACAAAATTTTTCTATTTAATTCTTTACGCATAAATGCAAACGTATTATTATGTATCTCTTGTTAATTAAGAGAGTGAGAGGTGGGCTATGCCAGCTATTAATGTATCAAATGCTTTATACGAACGGTTAGGTAGTCATGCGGTCGGGTTTGAAACGCCAGAATTAGTGATTGAGAAGGTGTTAGATGTGTATGACACAGTTATGGGTAAAAAAGAACCAATTGTTGTTACTCATGGTAGTTTGGATAAACAGCGAATATTGAAAGTACATAATGAGCTATTCCAGTTTTTACGAGATAACAACGTTATTTTTATGCCGCGACAAAAAGCGAGCGAGCGATTAAATCAGGGTTATTGGTTTATTGGTGATGACAACTATTTAGCAATTAGCTTTTACACTGGAGGTGATACCAGCAACAAAACGCCTAATATCACTTTTCAGGTGTATTTGAGCGACTTTTATCTAGGCAGCATTAATCGGTCAAGATCACCAATTCCATTAAGCTGCATACAGTTATCCAATACGGCAGGATCGTCTGGATGGAAAACAAAAGAACCTGTGATAAATGAGATTAGAAAGAAATTAGGTGGCTTTGAATGCAACAGAGTGACTGACAACATAGAATCACGCTGGAATCGTTTTTATGAGAACCGTAGTTATAACGGTGCGGATTATTTGAAATGCCTTGAGGAATTCCTAACCAAAGACAAACTAATCATTGATGAAGTTATTAGAGAGGCAAAAAACTCCGCGATTGGTTTTTTAGACCAAAACAAGGTCGATAGAAAAATATACACTATAGAGAAAATGCGACCAAACACCTGAAACAACAACGAGAAAATCAACAACCCTAAACAGGAAAATAAAATGATTAATCCTAGGGGTAGTCATAAACAGTGAGTGATTTGATATTATTATAAATTTAGCCGAAACGAGCAGTGAAAAATGCAGTGTCCGTATTGTGAACATAGCGATATAGTAAAGAACGGTAG
>CAIUVX010000107.1 GCA_903902705.1 uncultured Methylococcales bacterium | reverse complement strand
TTAGAGAATCATGAAGTTATTTCGGTATGCAAAGAATCTGAACAAGCCGTTGTTATATTGGACGCAAAAGAATACAGCAGCCTTATGGAAACATTGTATTTATTAAGCAATGCGACTAATGCTAATCGTTTGCGCGAAGGCATTGCTCAACATCAACGACCGCCAAGGTCGATATTTCCAAACCTTTCTCGGCTTTACCTTGTTTGGAATTGTAAAACTTGCCTAACCCGTAGGTTTTTTTGCCACTTTTTTCCATAAAACTAGCGTCCAATGCCGCTATCTTTGCGTGGGTCGCAGGGATTATTTCATGAATGCCATTGCTTAACCCGCATTGTTAAGTCATTGGTATGGGATTGTTTGTGTTGGTAGCACTCTCAAGCCCGTTTTGTTTGTTGGTTTTCATTATAAACCTATGGCGCAAAAATAGCGCACTAGCTAATAAAAAACAGCAATAAATGGCAATAAAGCGTAATGGTTAACCAATTGATTTTATTCGCTTTGTTTTGTTGTGGCTTGTTGTAGTTTTTACGTTGTCACTCACTGCCTATCTGTGAATGGGCAGGGAAAATACTCAAAAGCAATCGGCATTGAGTTAAAATAAGCACAGTGTTAACTATTTGAGAAAAACTGTGTTTGAAATTATAAAAAGTGGTGGCTGGATGATGCTACCAATTATCCTGTGTTCTATTGCTTCAATGGCGATTACTATTGAACGCTTTTGGTCTTTGCAAAGAAAAAAAGTCTTGCCACCCGATTTAGTGCCATACGTTTGGCGGTTATACCGCGAGCAAAAAATGACCGCTACCGCATTGAAACAGTTAAAAAGTAGTTCGCCGTTAGGTTGTATTTTAGCGGCTGGATTGATTAACAGTCATCACGGCAGAAAATTCATGAAAGAAAGTATTGAGGAAACGGGGCGTAAAGTCATTCATGATTTAGAACGCTATCTCAATACCTTAGGAACTATTGCTGCTGTCAGTCCGCTACTAGGCTTATTAGGCACAGTGTTTGGTATGATCGATATTTTTGCATCCTTAATGGCACATGGTTCAGGCGATCCTAGTGTGTTGGCAGGTGGTATTTCCGTAGCTTTGATTACCACAGCGGCAGGTTTAACGGTTGCTATTCCTAGCTTAGTTTTTCATCGTCACTTTGAACGTTTAGTAGATGAATATGTGATTGCGATGGAAGATGAAGCTCTTGGACTTATCGATATTTTACATGGCGACCGCGAGGCATCTTAATGCGACTTCAACGTAAAAAAAGACAAAATCTGGATATTACTCTGATTTCCATGATTGATGTGTTGTTTGTGTTATTGCTGTTTTTCATGGTGTCCACAACTTTTAATCGCAATACCGAAGTTAAAATAAAACTACCCGAAGCCAGCGGAGTGTCCACTGAGAATCATCCTAAAATGGTGACGTTAACTATTGATGTTAATGGTGCTTATACACTCACAGGTGAGGATAATGTCGCACACCCTGTTGCAGATCAAAAAATAGACACGCTAAAACAAGAGCTACACAAGCTATCGAGTAATAAAAATGTTATTCCCTTTATCATTAATGCCGATGGCAAAACCCCGCATCAAGCCGTGATTACCGCCTTAGAAGCGGCGGGTAATGAAGGATTTACTCATATCACCTTTGCAGCCCAAAAACCTACTAGCAAACCATGAAAAAAACACTGGTTCGAAAGCTCACCGACATCTGGTACAAAGACATTATTATCGGTACATGGATTATGCCGTGGGGTTTTTTATTCGCCGATATAGTGCGCTTTAGAAAATTCTTGTACCGTATTGGGGTATTAAAAACTCAACGTTTACCTGTTCCTGTAATTGTAGTTGGCAATATCACGGTAGGCGGCACGGGCAAAACACCGTTAATTATTTCCCTAGCTAAACTGTTAAAAGACGAGGGTTTTAAAGTAGGTATTATCAGTCGTGGTTATGGTGGCGACAAATTAGCCCACATTGTTACAATCAACAGCGACCCCAAACAAGTGGGTGATGAAGCGATATTAATCGCTAAACAAACAGATTGTCCTATAGCGGTTGCACCCTTGCGTGTTGAGGCGGGTAAACTGTTACTGGAACACGCTGACTGCAACGTCATTCTATCCGATGACGGTTTACAACATTACGCGCTACACCGTGATATAGAAATTGCGGTGATTGATGGCGAACGGCGGTTTGGCAACAGCTACTGCTTACCCGCAGGACCATTACGCGAACCGATCACCCGTTTGAATAGCGTTGATTTTATTGTTGTCAACGGCAAAAGAACCGAAGCCAATGAAGTTGAAATGCACATCACAGGCGACACCGCTGTGAATATGGTCACAGGCGAACGAAAACCGCTGTCCTCATTTGCAACCGAAGCCAAACTACACGCGTTGGCAGGTATCGGAAATCCAGACCGCTTTTTTAAACTGCTCACCAATGCAGGATTAAGCTTTACCTCGCACAGTTTTCCAGATCACCATGTCTTTGAATCTCGCGATATTAATTTTAAAGAAACGGTATTGATGACTGAAAAAGATGCGGTTAAATGTACCGAATTTGCTACTCAACAACACTGGTTTGTGCCTGTCACCGCCATACCAGAAACCAAATTTACCGAACAACTCCTATCCTTACTAAAGAGAAAAATATGATAGATAAAAAACAGCTAGACATTATGGCTTGCCCTCTATGCAAAAGCCCATTGCGTTACAACAACGTCCAACAAGAACTAATTTGCAAAGCTGACAGACTGGCTTTCCCTATTCGTGATGATATTCCCGTGATGCTAGAAGACGAAGCACGCCGTATCAGTCTCGAAGAATATGACGCGTTAAAATGAACACTGCGTTTAAAGTTGTTATTCCTGCCCGTTATGCGTCCACGCGCTTACACGGTAAACCCTTATTAAACATTGCGGGCAAACCTATGATTGCCCATGTTTGCGAACGAGCAGCTCAAGCAGGGGCAGAAGACATCATCGTTGCTACCGATGACTCACGCATTTTTCAGACGGTCACTGAGCTAGGCATAAAAGCCGTCATGACGCGTGCAGATCATCAAAGCGGCACAGAAAGAATTGCAGAAGTAGCGCAACTTTGTAGCTGGGCAGACGATGATATTATCGTCAATTTACAGGGGGATGAACCACTTATTCCCCCTGATTACATTCGTGAAGTCGCCTTTGCCTTAGCTGGACAACAGCAAGCAGGGATTGCCACCTTAGCGGCAAAAATCGTGCATGAAGACGAAGTTTTTAATTCCAACGCCGTTAAAGTGGTACTGGATAAAAACGACTACGCATTGTATTTCAGCCGTGCCACTATTCCACACTGTAGAGACGCGATTAATCGTGTCTCTACAACGTATTTTCGCCACATTGGAATGTATGCCTACACCGTTGATTTTTTAAATCGCTACTGTTCATGGCAAGCTTCACCCCTAGAAGCGATTGAATCCCTTGAACAACTAAGAATCCTCTGGCATGGCGATAAAGTGCTAGTAAAAGTGGTCGATAAAACCCCTGAAGCGGGTGTTGATACCGCAGAAGACTTGTTACGGGTAGAGAGAATATTGTTGTCTAATGATTAGATGGTAGTGGGTTAAATCTGTAAATCGGATTAAAATCATACGCAGAAAAAGTCACCGAACCAGATTAAAACGTTATGAGCTGTTATCAAGAAATTACCTGTCCGTCCTGTAAAAGCAACCAGATTGGCAAGTCTGGGCGCAATGCAGGGGGAGAGCCGCGTTACCGTTGTCACAATCCTTTAGACCTTCATTCTGAACTACCGATACCGAGTTTGCCAGGCAAGGATTAAGGAACAAGTAGTCGAGATGGCAATCAATGGAAGCGGTATCCGTGACACGGCATGGGTGTTAAAAATCAACAAAAACACTATCATCCGCACATTACCTCACTTTAATCCCAAGCTCACTGAACTCAGTGCAAATAAGAAACGAATCGTTCCAATTACCCTGCGTTGGAATACCTCAGTTGATGATCTAGCATCTTTATAATGCAGGATGGATTTGTACACCCGCCTATTTTATTGCGTTATCTGATTATTTGGCATCCGAGATCGCTTCATCACAATCCTCTGGTTTCTCTAACCAGTAAACAATATTTTCAACCATCACAATACTGCCAGAAATGACGGCACTAATCGCGGTGGCAGCTCCTGCAAAAACAAGCACGCCTGCGCATTGTTCATCTTTACAGCCACCAAGGGCGGTAACATAGATTGGCTTTAGTTCGCTCTGTTTTGCAATATACTTGCAGTCAGCGTTATAGACTTCAGTTGTCCGTGGCAAGATAACACAACTGCATAACAGCAATGGCAGTGAAAGTAAACGCAGTGTTTTAAACATGGGTAGAGGTAACAGCACAGCACCCCGTAAGTTGGATTGAGGTATAAACCTAACACTACACAGTTGCGTGTGTTTGTTGGGGTCGTACCTCACCCACAACCTACGATGTTTTAGGGCGTGGTTTAGCCCGTTTATTAGGGACTAACTTGGGTCTTGGGGTTCTTTTTTCAGGCTTGATTATGTCAGCTAATAGCTCTTTATCTATTGGTCTAATGGAGATTTTCTGCTCGATATAGTCTTCAATATCGGGCATGGAATAGGCGTATTCTTCGCAAATAAAGCTAATCGCAACGCCACTGGCACCAAACCGTGCGGTACGTCCGATACGATGCACATAATCTTCCACATCTTGCGGCAAATCGTAATTGAAAACGTGTGACACATCGGCGATATGCAAACCTCTTGCTGCCACATCGGTGGCAATCAATAGGGTGATTTTATTTTCCTGAAAATCAGTTAATAAGCGTTGGCGTTTATCTTGTGGTACATCCCCACTGAGTGCGGCAGTTTTATAGCCATTGGCGTTTAAATAATCATCTAAGCGTTCCGCACAGCGTTTTGTGTTAACAAAAATAATGCTACGTTGTGGTTGATGATGATTCAATATGCCGATTAATAATGGAATTTTCTGTTCGTTCGATGGACAAAAAGCGAATTGATCGATAGCTTTGGAAGTGACTTCTTCGCTTTCAATACGAATTAGCACGGGGTTGTTCATGTGTTCGTAAGCCAATTCGGTGACTTTATAAGACAGTGTCGCTGAAAACAGCATATTCAGGCGTTTATCAGCCTCAGGCATACGCCGTAATAAAAACCGAATGTCTTTGATAAAACCTAAATCAAACATACGGTCGGCTTCGTCCATCACCATCACTTGAATGTTATCCAGCGTAAACGCATTTTGGCGATAAAAATCAATAATGCGACCAGGTGTACCGATAATGATATCAACATTGGATTTTATTTTATCCAATTGTTTTTGGTAATCAGTGCCGCCATAAATCAACGCAAATTTAAGTTCTAAGTGCTTGCTGAGCAATAGCGCGTCTTTATGAATTTGAATGGCGAGTTCACGAGTAGGGGCAAGCACGATAGCGCGAGGATTTTTAATCTTTTCGCTTTCGTCATTAATAAGCCTCTGGAACATTGCCAGCAAAAAGGTCGCAGTTTTGCCCGTGCCTGTTTGCGCCTGCCCTGCAATATCCTTATCGCGTAACAATAAGGGCAATGCCCTGTCTTGTATAGGCGTACACTGATTAAAACCAGCATCGGTTAATCCTTGCAGGATGATGTCAGACAATTCGAGATTAGCGAATCGTGTTTGAGTTAAATGGGTTGTATTCATAGCCTATAGGATAACGCAAAAACGGCTATGATTGAAATTGATTGACTGATACCCCTATCCCTCCTATAGTTTTATCCATTTTAAACAGTGGAGAAATAAAAGTGAGCGAAGTAATTCATGTAAGCGATAGTGAGTTTGATAGCCAAGTTCTTAAGGCACAAGGTTCAATATTGGTGGATTTTTGGGCAGAATGGTGTGGTCCTTGTAAAATGATAGCCCCCATTTTGGACGAAATTGCCAACGAATACCAAGGCAAATTAACAGTCGTCAAAATAAATATCGATGAAAATCAAGCAACGCCACAACGCTACGGTGTGCGTGGTATCCCAACCCTGCTTATTTTTAAAGGTGGCGAAGTAGAGGCAACCAAAGTAGGCGCGTTATCAAAGGGACAGCTAGCCCAGTTTATCGACAGCAATTTATAATCTACCAATCTTGAGTCCGTTACAAAAGTTGGACGGACTCAAGCTCTTTGCGTTATACTTAACACAGCGCACAATCTGCGCATTCCTATCGTCCGATAAAGTACACCCCTGAATTTCCCAATCCTATCTTTGTTGTTACCGTGTTCCACAGTAGCTACTTTTCTTTGAGCAATCTTTTATATGAATTTAACCGAGTTAAAACTAAAACAAATCAGTGAAGTTATTGAAATCGCCGAGTCACTTGGACTCGAAAATGTCGCCAGATCACGAAAGCAAGACTTGATTTTTGCCATTCTAAAAAAACAAGCAAAAGCAGGTGATGACATTTATGGTGATGGTGTCTTGGAAATTTTACAAGACGGTTTTGGTTTTTTGCGAACGCCAGGATGTTCTTATCTAGCAGGTCCAGACGATATTTATGTTTCTCCCAGTCAAATTAGACGCTTTTCTCTAAAAACAGGCGACACTATCAGCGGCAAAATCAGACCGCCTAAAGATAACGAACGTTATTTCGCCATGCTCAAAGTTGATCAAATCAACTTTGAACCCCCCGAAAATACCAAGAACAAAATCACCTTTTCCAATCTCACGCCGCTATTCGCTAAACAACGTTTTGTCCTCGAACAAGGCAACGGTACTAGCGAAGATTTAACGGGTCGTATCATCGATTTAATTGCCCCCATTGGTAAAGGTCAACGTGGTTTAATTGTGTCGCCGCCAAAAGCGGGTAAGACCATGATTATACAGAGCCTAGCGAAAGCGATTGCGGAACAAAATCCTGAATGTTATTTGATTGTTTTGTTGATTGACGAACGCCCAGAAGAAGTCACCGAAATGGAACGTTGTGTGCGTGGCGAAGTTATTTCCAGCACCTTTGATGAACCCGCTACTCGTCACGTCCAAGTTGCCGAAATGGTAATCGAAAAAGCCCGCCGTTTAGTCGAACATAAACACGATGTCGTGATTTTATTAGATTCGATTACTCGTTTAGCCAGAGCTTACAACACCGTTGTGCCTTCTTCTGGAAAAATATTAACGGGTGGTGTCGATGCCAATGCCTTAGAAAAACCGAAACGCTTTTTTGGTGCGGCAAGAAACATTGAAGAAGGTGGTAGCTTAACCATTATTGCCACTGCATTAGTTGAAACGGGTTCTAAAATGGATGATGTGATTTTTGAAGAATTCAAAGGCACAGGCAATATGGAACTGCATTTGGATAGAAAAATCGCTGAAAAACGTATCTATCCTGCGATTAATATCAACCGTTCTGGCACACGCCGCGAAGAATATTTAGTTGATCCCGACACGCTACAAAAAACATGGATACTGCGCAAAATCCTGCAACCGATGGATGAAACTGCGGCTTCTGAATTTTTGATTGGTAAACTCAAAGACTTTAAAACTAACGTTGATTTTTTTGATTCGATGAAGCGATAGTCCATTCGATAAAGCCCACAGTTCGCACTGTGGGCAATCACCTTGTCACTTAGTTACAATCTTTGTACTGGTTAAGCCTTAATGGGCTTTCAAACCAACTGATACAGCAAAATAAAATTGCTCAGCAGTAATAGAACAGACAAGATTTTCCAAAAATACAAAGGATTGCGCTGCATTAATGGTACAAACGCATCACCTTTTAAAAACGCGTGGTTCGGTGTGTGTAAGTCGTACAAAAATTCAGACAGCGTATCATAACGGTATTGTGGATTGATTGCAGTGGCTTTGCGCAACGCGCCATCCATCCATATCGGTACCATCTCATTACAATGCACACTGGGCATATATGCCAGTTTTTGTAATTTTGCAGCTGTGGGTTTTTCTGGTAAATCCTGACCGAATGGCAATGCACTGTTCAGAATCTCATAAGCAATGACTCCCAAGGAAAATAAATCCGATTTGACTGTACCGCCCTGCCCTGTGTGATATTCTGGCGCGGTGTAATTGACTGTACCGAGTAAGTTATCATCAACTAACGGTGCGATTTCTGAAATTCCCGCAATTTTAACCGAACCAAAATCAATAATTTTCACCACACCGTTATAATCAAACATAATATTTTCAGGCTTTAAATCTTGATGTAACATTTCCAGTCGATGAAATGCTTGTAAGCCTTTAGCAATTTGTTCAATGATATGAATCGCGGTTTTAACATCGGGCTTAGGGTGGGTTTCCATCCATTGTCTCAATGTCCTGCCCTCAATAAATTCAGTAACGTAATACAAACTGGTTTTTTTTCGTGGCGTACTCAATACTTTCAATACATTTTCATGATTAATGCGTTTGCCCACCCATTCTTCATGCAGGAAATGCTCAATATAGTGAGTATCGTCATCGTAAAGCACCGAAGGAACTTTCAAAATAACGATTTTATTATAAGCGAGGGTATCAGCGGCTTGGTAAATCTGAGTGCGGGGGCTAGCGTGTAATTCCGCTTCAATTCGATAACTATCGAGCATCATGCCGACTTCTAACGGTGGCGGAAATGGCAGATTAACGTGATTGCGAATAATCTCATCTTCTTTAATTTCAGGCAGTTCATCAATTCTAATCAGCTGACAAGTAAGATTATCATCGCTACGATTATCGCTGGCTTGTTTCAGGATGCTTGTAGCTTGCAGGTTTAAATCATCACCGTTTTGCAATGCCGTTTTTAGACTTTTATCATCCATAAAATCATGAATACCATCAGTAGTCATCAAAAACACATCACCGACTTCCAAGGCAAAGGTTTGATAATCGACTTCTAACCGTGGCTCTATACCCATTGCCCGATTCAGATAATTTTTATCCTTCGATACCCAGACGCGATGATCGCGGGTAAGTTGTTCCAACCCGCCTTGCCGTAAACGGTAAATACGCGAGTCGCCAATATGAAAAATATTGGCGGTCGTGGACTTAAACACCAAAATACTGAGCGTACTGACCATGCCTTTAGTTGAGTGATAACGGACTTGCCCTTGACTGTATAACCAAGAATTCAGCGCGGAGAGAATTTTCTGCCCTGCGTGTTTTACTGACCACGAATCAGGGGTACTGTAATAATCCGCTAAAAAACTGCTGACACAACACTGACTGGCTTGTTTACCTGCTTCACTGCCGCTCATACCGTCGGCAATCGCAGCAACAATGCCTTTGTAAGTCAGCTGTGGCTCTTTGGGAACGAGCGATCCGAAAAAATCTTCGTTGTCAGTTTTGACACCTTTATCACTGGCGTAGCCGATACTTATATTTAGTTTCATAATAGTTTTAGGTTGAATGAGGGTATTCCATC
This sequence comes from uncultured Methylococcales bacterium, assembly GCA_903902705.1. GTDB lineage: Bacteria > Pseudomonadota > Gammaproteobacteria > Methylococcales > Methylomonadaceae > UBA4132. The sequence continues at coordinate 12,017 of CAIUVX010000107.1, read as the reverse complement.
GTACCAAATTACTAACATAAGTTCTTAACAAAAAGTCGGCGTGTCTATTTATCCATCGTCATTCCAGCAGGGATTCTGGCATCCCTACCAGAATAATGAAATCGTATGATTTTGGTTGGCACCAGTGTGTGGATAGATTTTTTTAACGGAAAAGAATCAGTAGCTTGGGTTGCGTCTTTTTGCAACCCAACATTGCGCGGTAAATGTTGGGTTGCAAAAGCACCAACCCAACCTACGCAGCTATTCTCCGCAAGCTCCATGCGAGCTACGCGGTTTATGCGGGGTACTTGGTCACTTTTGTTCACACACCATCCAATCTCACCCCTAAGTCTAGCAGCACTTCGGCTAGTTTAAAGACTAGTAGTTCAACACCAGACCCCCCAAAAAAAACAAAAGCCAATATAAATATGAGAGACACCACAAACAATAATATTTTTTTCATTATTTTCATAACCCTATTCCTCGTAAATAATAAACAGCAAGTAGCCCGCATGGAGCAACGCGGAATGCGGGATTTCATACGCATTTCACCGTATTACGCGAAATGCAACATTGCGAATCTATCCCAGATTCCCCTATCGCTCCATCTGGGCTACTTGCTTATAAACTTAAGGTTTATATTGATAAAGACGGGAAATAGGCGTATGCCTACTCCTCGTTTTTTGTAGGTTGGGCTATTTGTTCACACAAGATGCTTTTACATTTTCATTCACCATCTCACCCCTAAGTTTAGCAGCAAGACCAGATTCACGACATGATTCTTCTGTACTTGTAGTTACGTCTGAACACCATACTTCTGGATTTATATCTTTACCTTGCGCTTGATAATGACGTGCGGCATTAAGGCAATTTTGTATCGCGCTATTTTGTTCTTCAGTCGGACTGCTATAGTTTTTAGTAGAAAAAACTAGCAGTAATGCAAAAACTAAAAATTTCATTTAATTCTCCTATTTTGTATACTGTACAAAATAATTTGTGAACGTATTAAGCCAATCAGTATCAACAAAAATACATTTCTATAAAGAAACCTAATAAAAAAATACAATTGACAATTTGTAAATTTTGATTAGGTGCTAACCAACACCTATTTGAAAATTGGTGCGATCCAGTGGGACGATAACATATCAAACTAAACGCAAACTGAACGGTCTCATTTCGAAATAAAAACGCGATAAGGTGCGCTAACCATAGGATGTGCTGAGGTACTAAGCCCAGCTCGTAGGTTAGCGTTAGCATAACCCAACATTTTCTGGTTACATCATGTCGGGTTACGGCTATTGCCTAACCCGACCTACTCCTACTTCGCACCAACAAAAAATAAACCGTAGGCGTAGCAATCAACGACAGCAACACCGATAGACACAGCGCACCGATAACGGCAATTGCCAAAGGTTTGAGCATATCCGAACCTGCACCGATACCGTAAGCCAACGGAAGCAAACCCAATGCGGTGGCAAGTGATGTCATTAACACGGGGCGCAAGCGGCGTTGTCCTGATGCCAGCAATGCGGCTTCAAGGCTTTGACCTGCTGTTAAACACGATTGAACGGCATCCAACATTAAAATGCCATTTTTGGCGACCACACCGATACCGATAATTACCCACAGCCTCAGTAGGGTACGCTGTGCGTACCTTTTATGCACAACATACCCTACAAGACTATCACTCACTTTTTATGACTATCAAAATCGAAATTATGATTCGATGTTATAAACAATCGTTACCACCACTTTGGCCGTTTTATTGATGGTGGATTTGTCATAAACGCCGCCGTAATCTTCGGTATCAGCTTCTGCTCCTGCCGCTAAAATATAAAAAGCACCTTGTGAGGCAGAGCGCATGACACCTACGCTAACACCGTCTTGTTTGGTGAATTCGTTGGCACGTTTGCGGGCATTTTCTGTTGCCGCGCTGATTAGCGACATTTTTATGTCTTCCAAATTACTGACTAAATATAAAGGTGGGTCAGCTTCAAAGGGAAGGTTTTCGGCTTGTAAACTTAAAAAATCTTTACTTGCGGTGACTATTTTGGCTAACTCTTTGGTGCTGATGATTATATCTTGATGGGCATCAAAACCATTTTGTACTGACTTAGAGCCGCCATCGGGTAAAGAAACTTCTTCCATGTGTGGCACAACAAATTCATTGCCTTCTTGCCAGCCTGTTTTGTCCAGCGTGTGATCGATTAAAAATTTGTCTAGGGCAGGACGTTCACTGCGTAGTTTAGCGAGTGCTTGGGCGAAATTAGGCGCGGTGACGGAAACGGAGACTGTCCATTCCGCTGTGTCGGCAAGAATAGATTTTTCTGCCAAGCCTTTCACGGTAATGGATTGTTGACTGGATGCGGCTTTTTTGGCTTGTACACCAAGTATAAACGCCGCGCTGGACATACCAATTGCGATGGTTAGCCCTAGGATTGCCATTGCGGTGGTGAATTGTTTTTCCATTAGGTTAGTCTCTTGTTGATTGTGTAGTTTGTTGGGGTTCGCAAAGCTCACCCCAACCTGCAAATGTCTAAAACATAATAAAATGATGCCGTTCGTGGTGAGCTTGTCGAACCACATTCACACTTCGACAAGCTCAGTGCGAACGGTTTTGTAACCAGATTAAACTGTTTTGGCTATAGCTTTTGCATCAGTGCTTTTAAATACACTAAAAAATCATCTTTGAGTTCTTTGTGCAATAAGCCATGCTCAACATTGGCAATAAGAAAGCCTAGTTTTGTGCCACAGTCATAACGTGTACCTTCAAATTCAAACGCCAATACTTGCTCGTCTTTTAATAAGTCAGCAATGGCATCGGTGAGTTGAATTTCACCACCCGCGCCTCTTCCAGTGTTGGCGAGTTTATCAAAAATGGCAGGTGTCAAAATATAACGCCCGATAACTGCAAGATTAGAGGGTGCAACGTCGGGTTTTGGTTTTTCAACGATGAGTTCAATCGGTGCGTGTGAACCTGAACCTGAACTTTCACCTGTTCTGACGATGCCATAACTACCAGTATCGGCAGGATTAACACGCTCTACCGCTAAAATTGAGCAGTGTTGTTCGTCATATAATTTAACCATTTGCGCCATGCAACCGCGTGTTGCATCTTCAACCAAGTCATCAGCCAAGATAACGGCGAACGGTTCATCACCAATCACAGGTCTGGCACAGGCTACCGCATGACCTAAGCCTAAGGGTTCAGGTTGACGAATAAACACGAACGAGACATTAGGAGGTACGATGCTGCGCAGTAACGCCAACAGTTCGGTTTTGTTTTTGTTTTCCAGTTCGGTTTCCAGTTCGTAGGCTTTATCGAAATGATCGATGATAGCGTTTTTACTGCGCCCTGTGATAAATATCATCGTATCAATCCCCGCTGCAACCGCTTCTTCTACGGCATATTGAATCAAGGGTTTATCAACAATCGGTAACAATTCTTTCGCGACGGATTTGGTCGCTGGCAGGAAACGGGTTCCTAAACCTGCAACAGGAAATACGGCTTTGGTGACTTTAGTGGTAGTACTCATTAATGGTTTCCTTATAGTTAATAATATTAAATGCGCCCGTAGTAGTCAGAAAAACGAACAATATCGTCTTCACCTAAATAGCTGCCAGATTGCACTTCGACAATTTCCAGCGGAATAACACCTGGATTTTCAAGACAATGAATCATACCTACAGGAATATAAGTGGATTCATTTTCGGTAATTAACAGGGTTTCATCTCCTCTACTGACCAGTGCAGTGCCTTTGACGACAACCCAATGTTCGGCACGGTGATGATGTTTTTGTACGGATAGTTTCGCGCCTGGTTTAACCACAATGCGCTTTGTATGATGACGATTACCTTCATCAATTAAATCATAATGCCCCCAAGGTCGGTAGACTTTACGGTGAATATCGGCTTCTTTACGGTTGGCTTTTTTCAGTTGTTCAACGATGTTTTTAACGTCTTGAACTTTGTCTTTACTGGCAATCATGATTGCATCTTTGGTGGCTACTACCACTAAATCGCGTACCCCAATCACAGTCACTAATTGATCATCGCTGTAGATAAATGAATTTTCGGTATCAATGGTTAAAATATCACCGCTCAAGGCATTACCCGCCGCATCTTTTTCAGTAACATCCCACAACGCCGACCACGAGCCTATATCATTCCACCCTGCATCTAATGGAATGACAACGGCTTTATCGGTTTTTTCCATCACTGCATAGTCAATAGAATCAGCTGGGCAGGTAGAAAAAATGGCTTTATCGACGCGGACAAAATCGACATCTATTTGGGCAGCATTCAGTGCATTTTTACACACTGACAACATAGTAGGATTAAATTTTTCCAATTCGTTTAAAAAGCAACCCGCTTTAAAAACAAACATTCCGCTATTCCAGAAATAATCACCGCTTTGTAAATAACTTTTTGCGGTCTCTAAATCAGGTTTTTCTACGAATGCGGCAACTTTAAAGGCTGCGCCGTGCTGGTGTATATCGCGTTTGATATAGCCATAGCCTGTTTCTGGTTCATTGGGTACGATACCAAACGTCACTAAAAAGCCCTGCTCTGCCAAGATTTTGGCGTGTGCGATAGCCTGATGAAAAACGGCAATATCAGCAATGACATGATCGGCAGGCAGTACCAGCAAAATATCGTCTTCAGCCGCACTAAGTGCCGCCATTGTAATTGCAGGCGCAGTATTTTTACCGACAGGTTCGAGAATAATTGCCGCAGGTTTGGCGTTAATTTCCCATAGCTGTTCCGCCATCATAAAACGATGATCTTCGTTACACACTGCCAGTGGTGCTTGTACCCCAGCAAGCCCAGCTAGTCTTAGCAGAGTATCTTGCAACAAGGTATATTTTGATACCAGTGGCAGAAATTGCTTCGGATATTGACCACGCGATAAAGGCCAAAGCCGTGTACCTGAACCGCCCGATAGAATCACAGGAATCATATTTTTACCTTGTTTAGCAAGTTTGGTTGAATATGAATAATACCGCGTTCCGCCAACAATTCTATGACTTGTTGCACACTGTCTTCTAAGGATAAATTTTGGGTATCAACCACTAACTCAGGATTTTCAGGAGCTTCATAGGGTGAGCCTATGCCCGTAAAAAAGGGAATCTGCCCTGCTCTGGCTTTTTTGTACAGTCCTTTTACGTCTCTTTGTTCACAGGTTTCAATCGCACATTCACAGTAAATTTCCAAAAAATCACCATGAGGCACTAGGTGTCTGGCGGTATTACGATCTGATTTAAACGGCGAAATAAACGCAGTGAGGGTAATAACGCCTGCTTCTATCATCAGTTTTGCCAGCTCACCCACACGGCGAATATTTTCAATTCTATCTTTATCATTAAATCCCAAGTCACTGCATAAACCGTGACGCACATTATCACCATCCAGCACAAAGGTAGAAATACCCAAGTGATAAAGATAGTCTTCCACCGCATGAGCTAAGGTGGATTTACCTGATCCAGATAAGCCTGTAAACCAAATAATAACGCTACGATGCTTATGTAAAACTTCTCTAGCCTCACGGGTAATAGTGGCATGATGCCAAACGGTATTAGTATTTTTTAGCGTCATAATATTGTTAGCGATAGTGTTGTACAAACGCGTTAATAAAAACAGGCAATTGCTCAGTCGGTAAGTGATTAATACCCGCTGCACTTTGTCGCCCGCCACCTGAAACAAACGTCGAACATAATTCATCCGCGCCTGTTGGTTTCGTTAATGGAGCGCGAACACTGACTTGATAATCACCTCGTGGTCGATAACTTAGCACCGCATGAGCGCGGTCTGGATGTCGATTAGCCAGTTCATTGCTCAATACACCGCTAACACGTCTAGCCCATGCGGCATCAGGCAATAGATAAACCGCCACAAAATCAGATTGATATTCAGGACTTATTTTTAATGCCTGCGCTATATCATCATTATAAGAGGCTGTAAGTTGTTCATAAATGACACGTTTATCAGTAATAAAATCTAACGGCGACCCATAAGGACACGCTTCTTGATACAGAGTGTCTGGAGCAAAATGCAAATCAGCAATACTGTCGCCATAACTATTGTAATTGATACACACGCCTAAATTTTGCAGAGATTTCAATTCATCCGTGGTTAGCGACAACAGACGCGCCGCTTTTTCAGCTTGCGGAATTAAATTATCGCCAAACGCACCTACTACTGCCCATTCACGGTATTGACCCGCGAGGTATTCATCCATCAATAAACTGGTACAGATATTGGCATCGGTGTTAATAAGTGTTTTAAGTTGATTATGCTGTGGAATCTCACCCGCTTGATGATGATCGACATAAAACACGTTTGCCCCCTGTTCCAATACCCTAACCAATTCTGCACGATTTTTTGCTAACGAAACATCCAGTACAGTAACATAATCGCCTGCTTGAACGTTTACTTTAGCCAATAACTCAATGTCTCTTTTAACGCCTGTAATCAACACACTCTCAGCGGGCTGAACAAAGCGTAATTGCAACAAGGCACACAGTCCATCGGCATCGCCATTAAATACATCGTGTTGCATTCATCGCCTCAAATTATTGTTAGGATTGCCTTATTTTACGCGAGAAGCAGTGCAATTCAAAAACAGCCGTGCTGGAAAACTATTAATTCAGTAGAATGCTACAAAAAACACCATAGGTTCTACGCGTTATGACAACCCAAAACCAATTTGTAAATCTGCACTTTTTAAAGGAAGGCATTAGACGGCTGTTGCCAAATTCCCAAGCAGCATCACTGGCATTAACTCTAATCATTAGTTTTGTGCTGATTTACTCCTTATCCGATTTACTGATGCCCGTTTTTGTTTCCATTGTATTTGCCTATCTATTGGAAGGGCTAGTGATTAAAATTGAAAAAATGAAAGTGTCGCGTTTAATTGCCGTGTATCTGGTATTTTTAAGTTTTATGGCGGGATTAGGATTTTTATTATTCTTTTTACTGCCAGTAGTCTCAGAACAATCAGTCGAATTGGTACAACAAATCCCCAATATTCTGCATCGAGCGCAAACCGAAATCATGCGCTTACCCAAAGTTTACCCACAGTTTTTTTCCGAAAACAAAATTCAACAAATCATGACTGCCTCGCAAAAAGAACTGTTGAGTTATGCGCAAAACTTATTATCAGTTTCTGCCGCCTCAGTCGTTGGCTTAGTGAGCTTAATGATATATTTATTTTTAGTTCCCATGATGGTATTTTTCTTTATGAAAGATAAAGAATTATTAATGTCTTGGCTTATTCAATTTATGCCCAAAGAACGCTATTTAACGGTTCATGTTTGGGAAGAAATAGATCAGCAAATTGGTAATTATGTTCACGGTAAATTTTCGGAAGTCTTTATACTCTGGTTTGTCAGTTTTATAACTTATACGGTATTGGATTTAAATTATGCCATGTTACTGGCAGTATTTATGGGTGTGCAGGTTATTATTCCCTATATTGGCGCGACCTTAGTAACATTTCCAGTATTAGGCGTGGCTTATTTTCAATGGGGATTAAGCGGCGATGATTTTATGTATACACTGATAGCTTACAGTATTATTCAAGCTTTAGACGGTGTTATTTTAGTGCCACTATTATTTTCAGAAGCCGTTAATTTACACGCTGTTGCCATTATTATCGCGATTTTATTTTTTGGCGGCTTATGGGGATTTTGGGGGGTATTTTTAGCCATTCCATTAGCCACCGTTGTTAAAGCCGTATTAACTTCTTGGCCGCGTACTGGTAACAATACTTTAAACACTAATTACTAACAATTTATAATGACTTTATCTCATGCTTTTTTTGCCATTATTCGCCGCGATTTAGTGCTGGCTTTACGCCGCCGCGCTGAAATTGCTAATCCATTATTATTTTTTGTGCTAGTTATTACTTTATTTCCATTAGGTATTGGCGCACAGCCGCATTTATTACAAGCAATTGCATCGGGTATTATCTGGGTATCCGCATTATTAGCCGCAATGTTATCCTTAGATAGTTTATTTCGCTCTGATTTTGATGATGGTTGTTTAGAGCAGATTTTATTAAGTCCCCATCCTGCGTCGGTATTAGTATTGGGTAAAATAATTGCTCATTGGTTAGTGACAGGCTTACCGTTATTAATTGTCGCGCCGTTATTAGCTGTGTTTTTAGGTATGCCTAATCATGCGATTGGGGTTTTATTATTAACGCTATTATTAGGCACACCTGTACTCAGTTTAATCGGTGCAATTGGGGTCGCGCTTACCGTAGGTTTGCGGCGCGGTGGCATGATATTATCATTATTAGTATTACCGTTATATGTACCCGTATTAATTTTTGCCAGTAACGCAGTAGAAATGGCAAGTAGTGGTTTACCGATTCATGCGCAAATTAATATTTTGATTTCAATTTTAATCATGAGTTTAGTATTAGCTCCATGGCCCACTGCTGCTGCGTTGAAGATGAGTATAAATTAAACCTCCTAGGTTTTAAAAACCTAGGAGGTTTTTGTTTAAGCTGTCCAATTAACTAAACCGCTATAGGCTGTACCGATTACCACCAAGCCGAATATTATGCGATACCACGCAAAAATAATAAAATCGTGGTTACTGATATAACGTAATAAACCTTTAATGGCTAACATAGCACTGAAAAATGCCGCTATCATACCCACTGCAAAATAAGGTGCGTCTACTGCCCATTCTAATATCTCACGGTGTTTATATAAGTCATAAAGACTGGCAATAAATAACGTGGGAATGGCTAGAAAAAAAGAAAATTCAGTTGCGGCTTTACGAGATAAGCCAAAGAATAATCCACCAATAATAGTTGCGCCTGAGCGTGAAGTTCCTGGAATTAAGGCAAACGCTTGGGCTATCCCTAGTTTTAAAGCATCCAACAGACTTAAATCATCAATTTCAAAAACTCGAATTTTATGTTCGCGTTTTTCTGCCCAGATAATAATAAATGCCCCAATAATAAACGCTAATGCCACAGGCATCGGCTTAAATAATACTGCTTTAATTAGTTTACCAAATAATAAGCCTAATACGGCCAAGGGCATAAAGGCTACTATTAGATTGAGGGTGAATTTTTGTGCAGATTTTTCACCTTTTAATAAACCTGCTAATACCGCAGTTATTTTTACTCGATATTCCCAACACACGGCGAAAATAGCTCCGACTTGAATAACGACTTCGAATAACTTGCCTTTTTCAGTATTAAAATTTAATAAGTCACCCGCCAATATTAAATGTCCCGTGCTGGAAATAGGTAAGAATTCGGTTAAGCCTTCAACAATGCCAAGAATAATCGTGTTAATAATTAAAATAAGTTCCATAGTTTTCTCAGGTAAGTAATGGGTCAATGTTTTATAAATCAGAAACAATATCTAGTGCTTCCGATAAGGTAGTGACTGGGTGAATTTCCAAACCTTTAATCGGCGTTTTAGGTGCATTGGCTTTGGGAATAATCGCTTTTTTAAAGCCATGTTTTGCTGCGTCATTTAAACGAGCGTGTCCGTTTGCAACAGGACGAATTTCCCCACTTAAGCCAATTTCGCCAAAAAATAACACATCGGGTGGAATAATTTTATCGCGTAAACTGGAAACTACGCCAACAACGATAGCTAAATCGGAGCTGGTTTCATTGATTCTAATACCACCGACCACGTTGGCATAAATTTCATCTTGGGCGGTGATAATACCCGCGTGGCGTGATAACACAGCCAACAACATAGCCAAACGATTTTGATCGAAACCGACTGCTAAACGGCGTGGATTGCCATATTGACAATCGGTGACTAAGGCTTGAATTTCGACTAATAACGGACGTGTACCTTCCCATAACACCGTGACTACACTACCCGAAGATGGTTTTTCAGCACGGTTTAAAAACATCGCAGAAGGGTTTTTAACTTCTTTTAAACCTGTGTTATCCATCGCAAAAAAGCCTAATTCACCAACGCTACCAAAGCGGTTTTTATCGGCGCGTAACACACGAAAGCGCGAATCATCGGTAGAGCCTAGCATGACTTGGGTATCGACGATATGACTTAAAGTCATGGGCCCTGCTAGAGATTGATCTTTAGTGACATGACCCACCATAAAAATAGATACGTTATTTTTTTTGGCATATTGAGTGAGATAACTGGCAGATTCACGCACTTGAGACACTGAACCAGGTGCAGATTCAGTGTCTTGAGTGTGCATAACTTGAATGGAATCGATGACTAAAATTTGCGGTTGAACCGTATCTAAAGTATCGCATATTCGCTGCACCGAGGTTTCTGCCAACATCATAATTTTATTCGCAGGCAGTTTTAAACGATGCGCTCGTTCGGCAATTTGTTGTAATGACTCTTCACCCGAAACATATAACACACTAACGCCACGTTCAGCGATACCCGCGATGGCTTGTAATAATAGGGTGCTTTTTCCTGCACCTGGTGCGCCGCCAATGAGTACCACGCTGCCACTAACAATGCCGCCGCCTAATACCCGATCAAATTCGCCGATGCCTGTAGAAATGCGTTCCGCTTGCAGTAAATTAACATCGGAGAGTAATTTAACTTCAGAACGAGAGCCTGCATAACCTACTGCACGATGATGGCGTTCACTACCTGCGGGAGCTAAGCGGATTTCTTTGATGGTGTTCCATTCGCCACAACTGGTACATTGCCCATTCCAGCGGGGGTAATCCGCGCCACATTGCTCACAAACAAAGGCAGTTTTACTTTTTTTAATCATGATGGTTCTAAGGGATGTAATACGAAATAAGATGGACGCGACTTGTCACGCCCACACAATGATTGCTAATCCACTTTTTTATCGCCTAACAGATTGATATTTTTAGCTAAAAAGATGTGGGTAATGGGCATTTCTAATGATATAACGATTTAATTAATTTAGCATAACCGTCTTTATAACTAGGATATATAAATTGATAACCCAACGTTTTTAGACGTTGGTTATTACAACGTTTATTCATCATATCATTACTATCAATGGGTTTAATGGTCGGTGCGGGGCAGTTTAGTTGTTGCGCAAGCCATAACATTACGTCATAACTCGGTGCTGGATCATCGTCACTGGCTAAATAATAGTGTGCTAAAGGACTATCTGCTAGTTTTTTTTTCAGCAAAAACGCTAATACTTGCACACAATCGTCCTGATGAATACGATTGGTAAAAGTTGGCGGTGTTTGTTGAATGGCTGGACTTTGCTTTGCCCTGTTTAACAAGTATTCACGCCCTGCCCCATAAATACCTGAAAAACGCACCACGGTATTTTTTGGGTTTAGCGCGATGACTCGCTGTTCTGCTTGCCGAATAAGTTGGCTATTAAAATTATCGGGTTGCGCGGTTGAGTCTTCATCCACCCATTCGCCTTGTGACTGCCCATAAACACTGGTTGATGAGACGAAAATCCACGGCACAGACGCAAATTTAGCCAACACATTGTTTAAACCGACTTCATAAACCTCACGATAGCTTTGTTCAGTCCGTCCATCAGCGGAAACAATAAAAAATAGCTGGTCAAAGTTGGTAGTCAGTTTTTCAAGCTCGATGGCAGTGCTTATATCCGCACCAACATAAAAAATACCAGACTCATTCTGCGGCGGATTACGTTTTACTCCCGTAACAGTATGCCCCTGATTAATTAAATCCCGTGCCAGTTCTGTGCCAATAGCACCACAACCGATGATTAAAATATTTGCCATAAATTTATTGTCTAAGTAGTGTTAAGTAGCCACTCAAAAGTTTTTTAACAAAAAACACAGGAGTAAAACAGCGTTAGTTGGTAGTGGATTAAATCTGATATTTTTACTTTTGAGCATGACTGACAGTCATTAATATTGCTATAACTGGTTTAACACACTACCATATTTCCAATCAAAAAAACCAATAAGTAGATGAACAAAAGTTTTCTGGTATTTGGAACAAGGTTAAGCCGTTCGTGGTGAGTCTGTCGAACCATGAACGGCTTAACCGTCCACCCTTCGACAAGCTCAGGGCGAACGGTTAAGCTTCTAGTTATGCCTG
>CAIUVX010000106.1 GCA_903902705.1 uncultured Methylococcales bacterium | reverse complement strand
CGCAAAACCTTATGTTTCTCAAAATTGGAATTGATGCACGATACTGTCATCGGTTTATTGATTAACAAGGTCGTTGTGGACGCAACATTTATGCTTGATTACAGGTTTCACCCACTACCAGTAAGCTATATCTTTACCAGTCTAACAGATTGATATTGTTAGCTAAAAAGATATGGGTAATGGACAGGATTAGTTGTGTATCTACTACTGTATCTACTACTGTATCTACTACTGTGTCACTTGGTTTTTTACTATTACTTTCGAGTGTAGCAATTTGCGGCACTTTTTAGTCGTGACATTATTATCATGGAGACTATATACTACACACAAAATCCAACTAAGTTGCACATTCATGTCACAAAAAAATACCGTCATCATCGTTGTTGTCAAACATAAACGGGGATGTGAAAAAACTGCTACTGTCATTAATTTGTCCCCTGAACTGGCAAAAATAGGATTAACCTTTTTAGTAGTAGACCTTGATTCACAAACGAATGCCAGTCTCCATATTGGTAAAAAACATCCAAGTGACGTTGCGGTAACATATGCAGAATTATTACTCTCCAAAATTGAAAATTACCTATGACTATTCGTATTGATACCAATATTGATGGAGTGTCGTTGATTTATGGGTCGTTAGCGTTAGGTAAAACTGAGGATGAACTAAAAGATAATGCGCCCAGACCTTCTGAAGAATTACCCGATAAAATAAGATCGTTCCAAAGTATTTTCGATGTTATTTTGATCAACCGCCCTCCCTGTTTGAAAGTACTAGCCAGCAATACCTTAGCCACCGCTACATATTTTATACCTGTTGAATCGGGATGTATGGTGTGACTTATTTGCTAAAATTGGTAAAAAAATACGCTGCATTAATTCTGAATTAGCGTTAATTGGTGCATTATTAATTCGCCATGACGAACGGAAAACAGTGCAAATTAATTGATGCGTCTGCTAAAGGGCTAATGATGTTAAAATTCCAAACAGTACTAAAATTAGGCAATCTGCTGTTGCACAAATGAGTTTGCACGCATATACAACTAAACTTTATGGATGAGAATATCTAAGCATGAGCAAAGACTTAAAAAACCTGCTGGAAGAAAAATTACAGCAAAATAACCAGCGGTATGTCACCGAAAATCCGTCTGTTAAATTTTTAGATAACCGCCATATTTTACTTATTAAAAACTATGATTAAAATTTTTATTGCCTATTTTATGCTGTTGTTTTGTGGTTTATTATTGGTTGCTTGTGGTGCTATTCAAAATGTGCCAGATGCTACGATAGGCGCGGAAAAAGCGTTTACACCGCCTGATAGATCAAAACGTATTTCTGAAACCAGTGCTATTGAAGCATTTAAAGAAGAAACCAAGAAAGTTGACGATTATTTATTGTATGATGGTGACGATATTTATATTGAAGTCATAGGTCGTGCAGACTTGTCTGGTGTTCAACGCATTGGTCCTGATGGACGCGTGACTTTGTCGGTAGTTGGTTCGGTTCTAGTGAGGAATATGACGCGTGAACAAGCGGCTGAATCTATCAATAAAGCCCTCTCACCTTATTATTTAGGTATTTATACGACAGTGCGAGTGGAGCATTACAATTCTAATCACGTTACAATTATAGGTAGGGTTGAGAATCCGGGCGAGATACAATTTAATACCGCCCCTAAATTATTGGATATTTTAGCGCGAGCAGGTGGTATGCCTTTATTGCGAAAAGAACAGGTATTGACTCGTTGTTCTGTTATTCGGAATGACAAAATTTTGTGGATTGATTTAACGCGGTTATTGACAGGGGATACCAGTTTAAATGTTACTTTGCAACGTAATGATGTGGTTTATATTCCCGATTCAAGCGATACATCAGTATTTGTTTTGGGTGCTGTTCATCGTCCAGGCGTAGTTAGTTTAACCCCTCAAATGTCGTTTATGGATGCGTTGGGTCAAGCAGGTGGGATGACGGACGATGGCGACTTTAATGAGATGCATCTAATTCGTCCTAGTGCAAATGCCAACATGGAAATTGATATGGCTGATATATTAGCTCCACAAAAAAATTTGAATGTTGCGATCAAGGAAGGCGATATTATTTTTGTGCCACGTAATGGTTTTAGTCAGATTGGATATATTATGCAACAGCTGAGTCCTTATTCGAGTCTGTTTGCAATTACTCAGCTTAGTAAAGGAAATGGAAATTAATATATGACTGAATCTAATTTATCGTCAAGGGCAGATGAGTCTGTTGCAACAGGGACACTGATGCCATTGGTCAGCTGGCGGAAGCATTACAAGCTGAGTCGGCAGATTTTCATTGTGATTTTTTTGTTAGGTTTACCCTTTGCATGGTTTAAGGGCGCACCTTACTATGCTGCTACGGCTGTTATTCATGTCGCGCCACGCGCCTCTAATATACTCCAAGAAAACAAGGAACAAGACTTTTCTTCCCATGAGCAATATAGACAATTTTTGGAGCAACAGGCGAGTACTGTCGCGCGTTATGATTTGTTGTTAGCGGCGTTTCAAAAATTGGGCGATAAACGCTTTTTTTGGCAGTTGCCAAAAGAAACCGAACGACATGCGCTGGAAAGGTTGCAGACCGCATTGATCATTACCCCTGTTAACGATACCTATTTGCTATCGGTAACACTGGAGTCTGACAAGAAAGAAGGATTAGATGAAATTGTTAATACGTTGGTAGAAAATTATATTGAGAATGCCCATGAAAATCAATTAATCTACGCCTCGAAAGAACGTATACAGTTGCTTTATGTAGAACGGGATAAACTGAAAGACATCATTGCAACGAAAAAAAAACAGTTAGTATCCATCGCTCAGGAATTAGGTGTAACGACTTTTGTGGACACGGCTATTAATCCCTATGATGCGTTGTTGACAGATAGTCAGTCGGCTTATTCAAAAGCACAACGGGAACGCCTTGTTGCTGATGCGAGTTTATTGTTATTTGATAACGCTAAAGATATTAAAGACGAAGCAGCACTTGATGCGGCTGTCGCTGAAATTGTTTATAAAGACCTAGGTTTAACAAGCCTAAAAACAAATATGTATGAACGACGTAGCGAGCTGGTTAGATCAATTAGTGGATTAGACCCTAAACACCCTGGGTATGCGCAAATAAAAAGTCAATTGGAGGTTATAGAGGCTGATGTTACAAGTGCAACTGAACAATTAACAGCAAATGTTAAACATATGTTATTGGAGGATCGTCGCTCTAAAGTCACTTTGGCAAAAAAAATTGAACAGGACTTATTGGCTCAGATTACCATCCAAAAGAAAAACGCAAGCTCGTTTTCAACGCTTTATAACGATGGCTTAACATTAAATCGAGATATAAAAACTCTTTATACTCAATTGGAAACAGTTGAAAATCGTAGTAGTTTCCTTGAATTAGAATCTAAAGCACCTGGTGTCGTTCGTATAGAAAGTCTTGCAAGACCCCCCGAATTGCCTGTTCGTGGTGGTCGTAAAAAAATATTCCTTATAATGGTCTTCTTAGGTATTATCATCGCTGGCGGCGTACCTATTGTGATTGATATGCTAGATAAACGAATTAGAACAGCAGGGCAAGTAGAGAAGCTATTAGGTTACAAGCCATTAGCGGAATTGTTGGAGTCTAATCAAAACGATGATGGATCACAAAATAATACTGCACACCAAAGGCGACGCTTGGCATTAGCATTAGAACGGGAACGTAAACAATCAGGTAAATCCAGTAGTTTGATTTTATTAACGTCGGTGGTACATAACAGTGCGGTGACTTCATTAGCATTAGAACTGGCAATGGATTATAAAAAAATTGATGAGACTGCAATTGTCGTTGAAGTCAATTTATTAACTTCAGATGCACGTTACGTTAATAAAGATAATAGTGCGGGATTAGTGAATTTACTGTTTGATTCCGAGCTTGCACTCTCTGAGGTGATTAATCCTGCTGATGGACATTACCCAGATCGAATTTCTATCGGTTTATCAAAAGAAAATTTACTATTTGGTTATCAGCATTTACAAAAAGTATTAGAAAAAATTTCTGAAACTTATTCAGTCGTTATTTTAGATGCTGCACCCATTTTGTACTCGGCAGATACTGAATTTTTTGCCAGTATCTGTGATATTACTTTATTACTGATAGCTGCCAATCAAGTTAAACTAGGAGAAATGAAACGGGCAGTAAAATTATTGGAGCGAATAGACCCAAAAGCAATTGGTTTTGTAGTAACACGTTTGGAGATTTTCCAAGGCGGGGGATATTATGCTTCAATGAATAATGTTTATTCCCAGAAAGAAACAGAAGAAGTGGATTCGCGTTTGGTGGCTGACTATTATAAAAAAAATGACTAAAAAACTCGATTACTTTACCTATTATTCAGCTCAACGGAATAGATAAGTTCTTAACAAAAAGTCGGCGTGTATATTTATCCATCGTCATTCCACAGGGATGCTGGAATCCAGTGCCAAGGATGGCATTATATTAAACAGAACCCTCGCTACGCTCTCTCTGTGGCTGGATTCTGCTATCCCTAGCAGAATAACGGGGTTTATACATCCGACTAATTACGATGGAGCTTAAGAGGCTAAGTTATGATCGAAAAAACGGCTTAATTACTAATGTTACGCAGGTGTTTAGAAGAATCAATGGCTGTAGAGAATTCAGAAAATTGTAACTCATTGATTTTAAAAAATGGGTGCGTAACATCAGTTAATTATTTTCCTGTTTTGTTAGTGGTGGTTTTAAATTATGTACAACAACGTTTACTTCAACATACTATTTTATCCGTGTTAAATTAAATTATTATCGTGAATTATTTGAGAAGGTGATAACGCATGACTAAGCCCCTAGTTTCTGTAGTCGTAATAGGTCGTAACGAAGGTCAACGTTTAGCGACCTGTTTACAATCCATTAAGGATGTGACACTGCCAATAGAATTGATTTATGTGGATTCCAATTCACAAGATGGTAGCCCAGAATTGGCGGAGGGTTTAGGTGCAAAAGTGTTGCGCGTAAATCCACAACGACCTTGTGCCGCAATTGGACGTAATGCGGGGTGGCGTGCAGCAACGACACCGTATATTTTATTTCTCGATGGTGATACCTTATTGCACCCTGATTTTTTGCAATTGGCTTTAAACGAGATGACGGATGAAACGGTGGCGGCGGTCTGTGGGCATCTACGTGAAACGTACCCTGAACACTCCTTATACAATAGAGTACTTGATTTGGATTGGATTTCTCCTACTGGCATAGTAGAGTTTTGTGGCGGCAATGCGTTAATGCGTCGTCGTATTCTTGAGCAGGTAGATGGCTTTAGTGAAAACCTGATTGCAGGCGAAGAACCCGAATTATGTCAACGAATCCGAGCACAAGGTAAAGTCATCCTGCATATTGATCAGCCCATGGCTCGTCACGATTTAGCAATAACCCAATTTCAATCCTATTGGAAACGTGCGTTACGCACAGGTCATGCCTATGCAGAAGTCTCACAACGCACAAAAAAAACGGCATTTCCACTTTGGCAACAGAACTGTCGCAGTAATGCGATAAATGCTATGGTTTTAATCGGTTTATTACTTGCTAGTGTTCTATGCAGTATTATCACGGGTAGCATTTTAGCCATCGCTGGATTACTTTTTGCGTATACATTTTTAATATTACGTTCCGCGTATAGAGCTCGCTGGAAAAATGCCCCACCCTTCACTTTGCTGCTTTACGGCGTACATTCGCGTTTTCAACAAATTCCGATTGCTTGCGGACAGTTAAGTTATTGGTATCATCGCTTTAGAAATAAACAGCAAAGATTGATTGAGTACAAATGAGTTATTTACTTAAAAAAACACTTGTTGCTGTATTACGATCACTGGCAATAATAAGCGATAAGGTAGATTCAATTTATCGGTTATGGGCGAATGTCAGGTTGAATAGTGCGTTAGGTGTTAGTGTGCATCCATCGATAGCATTGGTCACGTTTTCTGAAATTATACTGGAAGGTAGTATGATGATTGGCGAGTATTACAGTATTCGTCATGCGAATCACCAACGTAGTGCCGAAGGTGCTGCCATTGGCGTAAACGCGGTAATTACTAAAAATATACCCGCTACAGTGGCTGTAGGAAAATCGTAGCCTATGTTATCTTACGTTGTCTATATAGCAGGAATATGGACTTATTATGTGGCTCGTCAGTCAGTCACTAAGGCTTTTATCTGGGCTTATATCCCGATATTATTGCTTCTTCCCGATTATTATAGGGCGATTACCCCTGGAATACCTGACCCCTCATTCAACCAAGCAGCTTCCGTAGCTTTATTTATCGTATTTGCATTAAAGGGTATGCCTGGTTATCGTTTCAGTTATACCGATGTGGCCGTGGGTGCTTATGCGATTACCATCGGCGTTTCAGAATACCTCGCGGCAGGCTATGCCGATGCACAAAATTTGATGTTTTATGAATTATCATCGGTGATATTTCCCTATCTGTTTGCTAAAAGTTTAATTGAACCCTTTAATCTACGCTATGACTTTGCCAAAAGTGTGGTCTTATGCCTGTGTGTGGTTTTTGTATGCAATTTATATGAAAATAGAATGGGGTTGAATTTATGGCAATTGACTATTGGTAGGTTTTTTTTTCCTGGACAAGGTGAAGAGTGGTATACGACATTTCGCTTTGGTTTAGCCAGAGCCTCTGGTCCTTATGGTCATTGCCTAGTTGATGGCATCATAATGGCAGTAGCTTATCGTTTTCAACGCTGGTTACAATGGTCTAAAGCGTGGCCGACCAAAATTAAACAATTGGCTTGGGTACCTTGGTTTACTCCTGCACAATTGTTTACCTTAATGGTATTAGGGGGGGTGATCTCAACCTTGGGAAAAGGTCAATGGTTAGCAGGTATTGTAGCTACTAGTATTGTCATTATCGGTCGTTCTAAACAACGTGCAGCCGCTATGACAGCAGTCATCGGGGTTATGATTTTTATCGGTATTCCATTACTAATTGCATTTATTAATTATATCTCGGTTGGACGGGCTCTTTCGACTAATGAAAATCAGGAAACGGCGGCTTACCGTTATGAGCTAATCATTAAATACGCGCCTATTGCCAAAGAACGCCTATGGTCTGGTTGGGGATTTATGAAATGGCCCGTAATACATGACTTTCCATCTATAGATAATCATTTTTTGTTGATCTATTTAAATCATGGCGTGATTGTGGTTGGCATACTATTGGGCATTATTTTTATCATGATGGGGCGTTTAATCCATCATGGTTTGTCTCAGCCTTTGTCTGAACCCAGAGGCAGTTCATTAGCGTTTACCCTTGCCGCTATTTTTCTGATGTATTTTATTGCTATTACCACCGTTGCCATGATGGTACAAAGTTGCACCTTATTTTTCATAGTGACTGGTTTATCAGATGCTTATTTGCGTACCAGTATCTGGGATGGATATAGTAGTAAGGAAAACACGAAAGTAACAGACACACGACGCTTTCGTTTTCATAAGGTGCTATAGATCGCACGAATTTTAGCCTATTAACGTCATCACATTACCATGAATAACAATATAGAATCGCTGGACGCAGAAACAACTACACCAGATTTGCAAAATCTGAAAAAAACAGCTACCACGGGAGCTTACTGGACAATTGCTAATTATGGTTTAAGCCAGACTCTGAGGTTTGTCAGTAACCTTATTTTGACTCATTTGTTATTCCCTGATCTTTTCGGTTTGATGTCTTTGGTTAATGTCGTTCTGCTGGGAGTGAGTTTATTTTCGGACATTGGCTTAGGTCCAGGTATCGTGCGTAGTCCACGCGGTGATGACCCTGACTTTCTCAATTCTGCCTGGACGTTGCAAGTGATAAGAGGTTTTAGCATCTGGGCAATTTCAGCGATTATTGCTTATCCAATGGCACAATTTTATAACAGCCCAGATTTGGTCTGGTTAATTCCAGTTGTTGGATTCACCGCTCTTATTTCTGGTTTTGATTCTACAGGATGGCTTTCCAGTTATCGACATTTAGCCATCAAAAAACTGGTTATTATGGAGTTGAGTACACAAGTTCTGTCTTTAGGCGTTATGCTTGTTTGGGCATGGCTTTATCCATCCATTTGGGCATTGGTTACAGGCACATTATGTTCCTCATTACTGCGTATGATTTGGAGCTATTCTCTTGTTCCAGGGCAAACTAATTGGTTCCGTTGGGATAAAACCGCTATTCACGAACTGGTGTCTTTTGGTAAATGGATTTTTATTTCAACCGCAGTGATGTTTTTAGCCAGCCAAGCGGATCGTATGATATTGGGAAAAATATTTTCTCTCGAAATGCTCGGAGTTTATACCATTGCATTAACCTTATCTGATATCCCCAGACAAATGCTTTCGGGTCTCAGTAGTAAAATTATTTTTCCAACCTTGTCGCGCCTAGCACATTTACCCAGACCTGAGTTTCGTAGCCAAGTACTGAATAGCAGAAACCGCGTGTTAATGCTGTTAGCTCTGGGATTGGCTTTCATGGTGGCGTTTGGTGATATGGTGATTTTGTTGCTTTATGATCACCGTTATGATCAGGCGGCATGGATGTTCACCTTGTTAGCGATTGGTGTTTGGCCAAATATATTGTCACAAACGATTGACCAAGCTCTGTTTGCTATCGGAAAACCCAGTTATGCTGCTATTGGTAATTTTTTCCGTTTTTTATTTAATATCATCGGTATTCCCTTAGCTTTTGATCATTTTGGCATATTAGGTGCGATAACCATTGTTGCCTTGAATGATGTACCTTTTTATCTGGTAATTACTTTCGGTGTTTGGCGTGAAGGTTTATTGGGTATTGCTCAAGATACGAAAACCAGCCTGATCTTTCTTGGTTTGCTGGCTCTGTTATTATACGGACGCTGGCTATCAGGCTTTGGTTTACCTACAGATGTCATGCAGGATGGTAGTGGATTAAATCTGTGGTAGTGGGTTTAACTCACTACCTAGCAAAGTCACCCACTCGAACGGTGACTACACAAAACAATCATATCTTTATATCCACACTGCCGTTTTTAAGTTGGAATACCTGAAGATAAAACACAAAACCAACCACTTCGCCTTGGCGGACAAAACTATTTATCAAAGCAACCGAACCCAACAGGCTTTTGCTGAGTTGCAAGGGTTAAGGGCTGCGTAATTCAGTTGATGATATTAACGCTTAATTTGGAAAGATGTCTAGGTTCTGTTGACATTTCATCGTAGCCAAATAAGTGCAGAAACGAAGCGGATAAAGCTCATGTAATTTCTGGCGAGCTTGTCAAATCGTGAAAACACTCGTCGGTAATGTTTGATTTTACCGAAAAAGCATTCAAT
>CAIUVX010000105.1 GCA_903902705.1 uncultured Methylococcales bacterium | reverse complement strand
CTGTATTAATCAGCCCACTTTGAATGTTTTGAAAATGCCGTAAAGTTGACAAATATTTAAATAATTCACTGGGTTTATCGGTTAAACCTGCTGACCAATCTAAAATCCATAACAAAAATAACGCTCCAAATGCCCCCATTGCTGCCACCGTTGGATGACCTGCCACGCAGGACATAAATAAACCTAGTGAGCTAAACGCTCCCGCCAATAATAATAACGCTAATAAATTGGCAAATAATTTGCCAAAATCTAGCGTACCACCGATTAATAATGATAAAGGCATTAAGGTGATAAGCAGTACTATCAATGCCAACAAGCCCAAACTACCTAGGTATTTACCAATAATAATATCAGTGTTAGACAGTGGCGCGGACAGTAACAGAGATAGGGTTTTGTTACGGCGTTCTTCACAAATAAGCCGCATAGTTAATAGGGGCGTAACCAATAGCAAAATAATTGCAGCAATACCGAATAAGGGTGTGACGGTTATATCAGTCAAGCTAGGCGCATTATCCATCGTGGCTAATTGCGGTTGAATCATGATAAAAGTTTCAACCTGCTTTAAAAATAAAAATGCCAAAATAAATTGCAAAATGGCTAATATCGTCCACGCCAGCGGTGATAAAAACAGAGTTTTAAATTCGCGGACGGCTATTACTAAGATCATATTCATAAATCACCAATTAAATATGACTGCCAGTTCTTTAGAGAATTGGCAGTCATTACTGAGCCTGCATGAGGTCAATGAAAATAGTTTCTAAAGATTTTTCGGCAGGTAACTCGTCAATACGCGCATTTAACACGCAAGCCCCTTGCTGAATAATCATCACATCAGTACAAACCTCCTGAACTTCCGACAAAATATGGGTGGAAAAAATCACACCGTGCTCTTGTCCCAACTCGCGTATCAAACTACGGATTTCTATGATTTGTAGAGGATCAAGCCCAACCGTTGGTTCATCCAGCACAATCACATCAGGATTATGAACAATTGCTTGAGCAATGCCGATCCGCTGTTGAAAGCCTTTGGATAGCACACCAATCAGACGATTAGCAACTTCGCTTAAGCCACAACGCTGCTTGGCAAGTTGCACTGCTGCTGTGATGTCCGCTTTTGGCACGCCATGCAGTTGAGCGCAATAACGTAAAAACTCATCAACGCTCAACTCTTTGTAAAGCGGCGGCGTATCAGGAACATAACCTAAGCTACGTTTAGCTAATTTAGGCTGTGTGAGCATATCAAAACCGTTAATCAAAATCTCGCCACTGCTGGGCGCGAGATTACCGCACAACATTTGCAAGGTGGTGGTTTTACCCGCGCCATTCTCGCCTAAAAAACCTAAAATTTGCCCTCTCGCTAAACTAAAACTCACATTATTAACGGCACAGTGTTTACCATAATAGCGAGTGAGTTGTTTCGCACTAATCAACACCGTCATCATTGCACCTGTTTTAATAACTGCTGTAATTCCGTTTGCATTTTTTTACGGAAGAACAAAAACTTCCAACGTGTTCCGCCACATTGCCGCCATAACAGTGCGGAGCGTATACCTGCTAATAAACAAGCGCGTATTTTATTGGCAATATCGGTTCTTCCCAAATAATCGGGATTACCATTGACCATAATTCTAGGTTGTAGGGTGCTGAGGGTAGACTGATAAACATCAGCCAAGTTGGCAAGTACATTTTCATGCAGCAAACCAAACTGCTCAGATTGCGCTTGAGCTTTAATAATGCCGATTTGAATAGTGTTGAGCATTTTTGGTTCTTTAGCCAGTCTATTTTCCAAAAAAACTAATGCCGCACAATAACGGGCTTGTTGCGAATCAGTGATTTTATAACCTGTCATTTGGGTATTCAGTTGTTCCAAGCCCAGCTTTAGATTATCCAAGCCGTCATAAATATCCAGTACACTGTCAGAATCTATTTTTAAAATACTGGAAATCATTGTTTCCAGTGCTACGGACTCCGCTTTACCTGTGGTGGCGAGTTGCTGAACTAAGGTTGCTGCTTGTGTAATACCCGCTAAGGCGATGGTTTGATTAGTGATAGTTTTAAGTTGCATAGAATCTCGATTAAAGTATGAATATAATTTAGTCTAACCATGTTTCAAATACTTTTACTTTGATCAAATCAATGGCTAGCTCTGGAAATAAAGCAGGGTTTGCCTTATCATCATCGGCATACATATTTTTTAATTGATATATGCCATTATCATCCAATACAAATTGATGAATAGCATTATTTTCTGAATATACCAACCAATACTCCTGCACACTTGCTTCTTGATAAAGCTGATATTTTATTTGCATTTCCAGTTTAGAACACCCTTTAGATAATATTTCAATAATCCAATCAGGTGTACTGATGTGGTCGGTGAAAATGAAAGCCATCCATTAGCCTCATTAATGGAGTTGATTGGGGTGTTAATTGAGCAATGCTTGTCTTATAGACAAAAAAATACCCCGACTAGCGGGGTATTTTTCAACGAAAAGTAGTAAGGTGCGTTAGCACCCCATTACTTATGCTTCGTTGTTTACTGCAAACGGGTGTTTAGCTTCTTTTTTAGCTGCAACAACTTCAGCAGCAGTAGGAGAACCTGCAACAGCGCGTTTCAGAGCTTCTTTAGTTGCTGCGTAGTTGAATGATTCAATTTTCGCATCATCTTCAGCCATCCAGTGAATGAATACACCAACAGAGATGAATAAATCATCAGCTTCGTCAGCTGGGATAGTGCCGTCTTCAACACAATCAGCAACTGCCATAGCAACAGCGCGTTGCGCTGGGCCAAACATTTGAACAGCTTGTTTAGAACCTTTGATAGTTACTTTGTTGAACAAAATAGTAGCTGGTTTAACTAACAAGTTAGGAGCAACAACAGCTAACAAAGTAGAGAAACCGTCTTTGTTGTTTGTTAAAGCGTTTGCAAATGCAGATTCAGCAGCTGAACCTCTTGGGCCAATGATTAAGTCAATGTGAGCAATCTCGTTGCCTTCACCAACTAAAGATTCACCAACCATCATTTTATTGATCTTCGCCATGCTTGTTTTCCCCTATAAAGAAAAATTAAAAATTAAGTCAAAATTGACTTTGTAAAAACGTGTTACTTATAAAGTTTTCTAAAAATACGGTAAATACCGTTGCTACGGTCATATCTGCCGTAGTCCCTGGGTTGATACGTTGAGATTTAAGCTCTTGATCAATGCTATGCAGTAACGGCATCATTAAATCAGGATTTTCAGTAGCGGATAATTCAGAATTAAGCTGATTCATCCGACTGGCTAGCATTTCAGTGTACTGATTACCGTATTTTCTCTCGATGTGACTATCAGGATAGTGACTAAGCAAATCTGCATAAACCGCAACTGCCGCCCAATGATGATAACCCCACTTAAGAAGTTCGTCATTATACCGTAAAACCGTAAAATCAAAAATATCTTTATAATCGGTAAGGTACTGAAGCGCGATACGGTCTTTCGCGCTGGCAAGCTTCATTGCCTCCGTTAAAGTCACCGATGCGGTAGTTTTAACATCTTGTTCTTTTGCATCACCTAAACCAGCGGGAGCTGCCAGAGCGATGGCTTTAAATGTCAACTCTGCATCTGCTATGGTGGTATTTGCTAGCACTTGGTGCAATGACTGTCTGAGTGAGATTTTAGTTGTGCAGTAGCCAACGGCTTGAATTAACGGCGCACACAATAAAATAATACCTAAGTTAGTATTACAGCCGACTGCCTCGCGGGTGGCTTTAACTGCATAAAATATTTTTTCGCCCAGTGAATAATTGGGATGACACAACGGCGGCGCACTCACTTTGGCACTGAGACGAAAATCATCCACCGTCATATCATGCGCGGCAGAATAAATACTAACATTACCTGGTTTAAACGCCTGTAATTCAACTTCACAGGCTTGTTGGTAGAGTTGTTCAATCATAAATAACGGCTAATTAAATCATCTGCCAATAATTGGGCAATATTAATATCACATACACTCTCCAGCCCCTTCCACGCAGGAATACTGTTGACTTCAATCACGCTGTACTGCCCGTCTTTATCTTGAATTATATCCACACCTGCATAATCCATGCTCAACGCGGCAGTGGCTTTAATCGCTAACTCTGCCACTTCAACATTTAAGTCTATGCGTTCACAACTCGCGCCTTGTGCAACATTATTAAGCCACGATTTACCACGACGGCGCATCGCAGCAACTGCCTGACCATTAATCACAAATACCCGCTTATCGGAAAATCCTGCTCCTGCGCAATGTACAAAACGTTGCAAATAATACACGCCGCCACTCGCCGTTAACCATAATAAATCGGTCATTTTTTCAATACGCCGTATGCCTTCGCCTTGTGAGCCAAATAGCGGTTTGCTAATCAATAAATGTCCCTGTTTTAATTCAGCTTCGGCTATCGCTAACGCCTGTTCACGGTCGCGTAACACCCACGTCAACGGCGTAGGTAATCCCGCGTTATGCAATAAAAAGCTAGTCATGCCTTTATCAACACTGCGCTCTATCGCATGACCATCGTTATACACAGGGATATTAGACATTTTCAGTGCGTGCAGAAAATCCAAATACAACACCACTTCCTGCAACGAACCACCCGCTACACCGCGCACAAACACCGCATCAGGCAATGCGCGTTCAAAGCTAGGAATCATAATCGACTGCCGCCCCATTTCAATATGAAAGTGGCATTCAGTCAATGACACAAACTCACAGTCATAATCATGCTGAGCAAATGCAAGGCGTAATTGTTTGCCATGCCAACCTGCATCATCGGTAAATAAAGCGATACGTCCTGTCAAAGATGAACTCCAAAACGCCGTAATAACGGCAATAACACAAGGTAAGTGGTGACCGTAGTGCAACTGGCTAAGAACAAACTTAACCAAAAATCTACGCCTTGTTTCAGTAATAACGGAAAAATCAGGAAAAATAATAATGAAGGTAACACTAGCCAAAAAACCTGCTCTACCAGTTCGGCGATTTGTACAGTCGGTGAGCCTTCAATCTGCATCCAGATAATTGCCAATAAGGTCGTCAGTGGCAAAGAAGCCAATAACGCCCCCACGCCGCTGTTACGTTTAGCAATCTCTGACACCGCGACAATAATTAACGCGGAGATGATGAATTTTAGAGTGTAGTAAAACATCGTGTTATCAACAAATGGTTAGTAGTGGGTGTGTCTGTTGTTTAGGAGTCCAAAACACGTTTTGGACGTTTTGTGCCGTCCAAGTCATGCCTTGGACTCCGAACTATAGACGATGGAATCTAAAATGTAGGAGAAACACAGGTTTGACCCACTACCTCTTAGCTATAAGCCTTGTCGAACCACATTCGTGCCATTATACACAGCAACTTTGTGCTAAAAACTTATAACCACAAAATGAGTTGCGAAATTAGCCAAAATATTCGATACTCAAAATTCATTTCTCCTTACTCACCAATAGGATAACTCACCATGAAAAAAACCATTATTTTAGGCTTAGCGGTTGCTGTGATGACTGTTACTTCATTCACTGCATTGGCAGACAGCAAATACCCAGCCGCCGATTTTGAACCGCAGGTTATTTATCTCGATAAAAGCGTTGTTGCGCCCCAATCACCCACACCGCCCAGCAGTCCATGCCCTGCCAACACCACGACTCAAGCTACTGCTCAGCCAGTTGCGGATGAATTTGATCCTAAGTATCCTGCGGCAAATTTCCAGCCTAAAGTGATTTATCCTTAATCGCGGTTAGCAGGGATTCATGGATGAATCCCTAGCAATTAAATTGAGCATGACTGCCAGTCCTTTAAAGGACTGGCAGTCATTAATATCGTTATAACAGGCTTGACTCACTACCCGAAAAATGAGAAAAACAACCTCGTCCATTGTCTTTGGCTTGATAAAGCGCGGTGTCTGCATGATCCATGAGTTTTTCAGAAGTGTTGCCATGTTGTGGATAAATGCTAATGCCAATACTCGCGCCAATTTGTACGCATTCAGTTTCAGATAATTGAAACGGTATGGTTAAATCGGCTATTACTTTTAACGCCACTGTTTCAGCAGCTTCGGGGATTTTCAGATTTTCTAACACGAGGACAAATTCATCACCGCCTAAACGTGCGACCATATCACTAGCGCGTAAACAACCAGTAATTCTTTGGGCAACTTGTTTGAGTAACTCATCGCCAGCGGCGTGTCCTAGCTTATCATTCACCGCTTTGAATTTATCCAAATCCATCATGAATACCGCGAATTGGCTATTCGCCCGCTGATTAAGCGCGATTGAATATTCCAATCTGTCCAATAATTTCCGCCGATTGGGTAGACCTGTGAGCGGATCGTAAAAAGCTAATTGTTGAATTTCCTCTTCGGCAGCTTTACGCTCGGTAATATCGGTTAGCGTTGCTACATAATGAGTAATTGCATTATCGTTACTTGACTTCACTGCCGTAATAGTTGTCCATTCGGGATATATTTCGCCATTTTTACGCCGATTCCATAGCTCGCCTTGCCACGCCCCCGTGTCATTAACGCTTTGCCAGAGTGCTGTATAAAATGCTTTGTCTTGTTTTCCTGATTTCAATAAACGCGGATTTTTTCCAATAACTTCCGCCATGCTATAGCCTGTTATTTGCGTAAAAGCATTATTAACTTTAATAATTACATTATTGGCATCGGTGATTAACATACCTTCTTGTGCTTCAAATACCGTGGCAGCAATGCGTAATTGTACCTCTGCCAGCGTCCGATCAGTAATGTCATGAACAATACTAAATAACAGTGGATGATCGTTATTTTCAATCGGTGTTGAATGAACTTCCACGGCGCGGATTTCACCTGAGGCTAGGCGATGACGAAAATTGAAATCGGTGTGTGTCTCTTGCAAAGCTAATCGTTTTTCTTCTGTGATGGTCAAAGGTGATAGGGTGTTAATGTCACTAATATTCATGCAAATTAATTGCGCAACCGTATAACCGTAATAATTAGCCGCCGCCTTGTTAGCATCCTCAATTCGCCCAGATTTAGGTTCGATAAGCATCAT
This sequence comes from uncultured Methylococcales bacterium, assembly GCA_903902705.1. GTDB lineage: Bacteria > Pseudomonadota > Gammaproteobacteria > Methylococcales > Methylomonadaceae > UBA4132. Next base: position 50,546 of record CAIUVX010000105.1, on the reverse strand, counting down.
TACTGAGGAGTTGCGCTCAAAAAAGTGCCGAAAGCGTTGCTCACTGGCGCGTAATTTTTCCGTCGCTAGACTTTTTTCAATGGCAATGCTGACAAAATTTGCCGATTGCTCGATGAGTTGAATGTCATCATCGGTGGGTGTATGGTTGCTATGGTGATAAATGGCAAAAGTGCCTAACACTTGCGCTGTAGATGAACGAATAGGTTGCGACCAACACGCGCCCAAACCAGCACGCGTTGCTAAGTCTTTATAAGGAGCCCAGTAAGGATGCGTCTTTATATCCGCAACGATGACGCGCTCATTAATAAACGCGGCTGTCCCACAAGAACCCATCCCCACGCCAATCTCAATACCATTAACGGCGTTATTATAAAAATCAGGCAGACTAGGTGCTGCGCCATTTAAAAGATGCTTGCCCTCGTTATCAAGTAATAAAATACTACACATCATTTCAGGATTGAGCTGCTCTACACCCAGAACAATAGCTTCAAAAACCCGCGCCAGCGGTTCGTCGCTGGCTAGTAGTTCCAGTATGATATTGCGACATTGATTGTATTTTTCAGCCCGTTTTCGGTCTGTGATGTCGGTGTGTGTACCAATCATGCGTAGGGGTTTACCCTCTTCGCTATAACTGACCGCCATGCCACGCCCAAGAATCCATTTATAACTTTCATCCTTGCAGCGCAAGCGATATTCAACGATATAAATTTTCGTCTTGCCTTGCAAATAAGCCTGCATTGTTTCCGCAACATAGGCTTTATCGTCTGGATGAATACGCGTTACCCATTCATTATTCGATGGCAGAATGTCATTTTCGCTATAGCCAAGCATCTCTTTCCAGAGTTTGGAATACAAAACTTCATTGGTTTGAATGTCCCAATCCCATACACCATCGCCTGAGCCTTCGATGGCAAATTTCCAACGAAATTCACTATCACGCAACGCTTCTTCGCTTTGTTTGCGTGCAGTAATATCGAGTTTTACTCCAACATAATGGGTTATAACACCTGATAAATCCTTTACGGGTGCAATATGTACATCTTCCCAATAAAAATGCCCATCTTTGTGGCGATTAATTAACTCACCCTGCCAAACTTTACCGTGCGTGAGACTGTCCCATAACTGCTTATAAACTTCCTTGGGCGTTAAACCCGATTGCAATAAGCTTGGATTTCGTCCTATTGCCTCTTCAGCACTGTAGCCTGTGACCTCGGTAAATCTGGGATTTACATAAAGCAAATCACCCTTTAAATCAGAAATCATTATTGAAGTAGGACTTTGTTCAATCGCGACCGACAAAATACGCAAACGCTCTTCTATGTGTTTACGCTCGGTGATCTCTTGGCTAAACGCTAATTGAACACGGTCACCATTTTCCAATGTGAGTGGAACAGCATGAGTCACCATCCAGTGTTTTTCCCCTTTCAAGTCGCAAACTTCAAATTCCATATTGCCAGATTTTCCGTCACAGATGTCCTCATTAAACGCTTGAAAGGCGGCACGGTACTCAGGAGAAATTATTGGATAGACGGAGTTATTGCGTACCTCATCCTCAGAGCCTGCCTCTATTATGGCAAGCCCTGTTGGATTCATTGATAGCAGCGTTCCATCACGCGCCACCAATTTTATACATTCAGGGGATAGGTCGAGAATCGCTCGCAAGTGGCGTTCTCTTTGGGAAAGTTGTTTTGTAGCCTGCTTGCGTTCAATATGATGACGATAAAAAATCAGCAACAGAATGAACAGAAACACAATAATAATGCGCGTGAGATATTTTATGACTAAGGGCAGTAATTGCTTTTCTTCATAAACACCAAACCATTTTTCATACAATTTATCGTAAGTACCATTGGCTTTGGCGATTGCCAAACCTTCGTTAATTTTCGCTAATAGTTCCGCATCGCCTTTATGCACTGCAAACGAAAATTTTTGTGTCAAATCAATATCTATCGCCAACATTTTAATGGTGCGAATGTTTAATTTTTCCAGCGTTTTCTTGCCTACCAGTTTACTCACCAGCATTGCATCATAGTGACCATCGGCTAATAATTTTAAACCTGCTTCGACGGTATCAACTTCTATAATTTGTTTGTCCCAGCCTTTTTCCTGTAGGTATTCTGGGGCTAAATCATCCTTGACGACAATAAGCTGTTTATTCTTTATATCAGTTTCTGAGTGAATAGTGTTTTCATCATCACGCACAAAAATAGCACCATTGAGAACAACGTGTGGAACGCTGAAATCAGCAAATTCTCGGCGTTCATTGGACAGTGCCAAATTGATTAGCACATCCGATTTTCCTGCTTTGAACTCTTCTAATACTTGATTCCAAGGTAATACTCGAATCGTTGAATTTAAATGTACCTCTGCTGCCACCGCCCGCCATAATTCCACAGTAAAACCATCGGCAGTAGCATCGGTTTTTCCTAAGACAAGCGGTGGAAAATCTTGCTCACTACCGACGATGAGCGGTTTATCATCACTACGATTAAAGGGGTTGATGAACTGAGCTAACCTTCTTTCAGACAACGGTTTAGACAATTTGAGTTGTGCATACACATCTGCGACTTTGCGCATCCTCTCTGCATTTATCTGCCCCAGAGGTATAACATCGGGCAGAATCAATTTGCGCGTAACCTCTGCTTCAAAGTGCAAATGCGCAAGACTAAGTCTACTGTGATATTTTTTATGAATTAATTGGATTAATTCTTCAGGGTGGTCTAGTGCGTATTGCCAGCCTTTTAAGGATGCACGGCGAAATTTTTCTGCTCGCCCCTGATGTTGAGTTAATTCATGCTGACTGGTAAATAATAGATCACCATAAAAATCAATGCCATAATTTTGGGGATTGATGATATTAATGTTAATTTTTTTTTGCTGAAAATAAAAAATTGCGTCCGATAAATACCCCGACATGACATCAATTTTATTTTCAATCAAATCATCATTTCTGAAACTCTGCTTAACGGTGGTGTAGTTTATTTCGGTTAAATGCGCTTCCTCTAGCACCGCTTGCAAGACGGAATCATCCATACCCATTGAATCAAACATAATCCGTTTGCCTGACATTTCATAAGGGCTAATGATGCCAGAACTTTGTTTAGCAATAAAAACCAAGGGATTGTGTTGAAAAATAGCGGCTAATGCGACAATCGGTTCACCGCGTGCATAATAAGACAGAATGCCAGAATCACCGACTCCAAAATCCTTATCACCTGAGACCACTTGTTCAATAAAATCTTTATCAAGTGAACGCTCGAAAATAGTGACATCCAGCCCTTCTGCGGCGTAATAGCCTTGTTCTTTTGCTGCGTAATAGCCTGCAAATTGAAATTGGTGTAGCCATTTTAATTGCAAACTTACTTTTTCTAAGTGCGGTGAGTTTTGTTGGGGCGCGGAAAAAGCAATGCTTGAGTTGAGCAAGAACAGACAAATCAGAAGAGTTAGAATCGTTTTCATATTCTCTGAAGAATTTATGCAATAGATTGTCACAGGTTTATTGATTATTTCTATTTGCAGTAGCGCGTGGGTAAGAATGAGCCTAAAGGTAAATTCTAACACATAATGCTGAGAGTCATGCTTTACCTGACTTTGACTATGCAAGCAAAGCTGACACTCAAAATCTAGTTTATTAAGAACACTTACTCTCACCACAGTTAAGGCAGGTCATACAACCATCCATCAATACCAAGGCTTTGGTTTGACACTTGTTGCACAACAGAGCTTTAGCAGGAAAGCTGCCTTCTTCATCCAAGGTTGAGGTATCGCTGTGTAACGAGTCAAATTCCTTGCGTTTAGCGTCTAAGAATTTTTTTTGGTGTTCGTCCATTTCAACCGTTTTAATCATACCAATTTCTTTTAAATGCGCTTCAATGGCATAACCAATTTCTGCCACTAATGAAGGCATGAATACGCCGCCTTTTTTAAAATAACCGCCTTGCGGGTCAAAGACTGCTTTTAATTCGTCCACTAAAAAACACGCATCGCCACCTTTACGAAATACCGCTGAAATAACCCGTGTCAATGCCAATACCCATTGAAAATGCTCCATGTTTTTGGAATTAATAAACACTTCATAAGGACGGCGTTCTTGATATTCGGTATTCGGGTTTAAAATCATATCGTTGATGGTGATATAAAGCGCGTGTTCGTATTGCGGAGTTTTAATTTTATAGGTAGAACCCATCAAAATCTCAGGACGCTCCAAGTTTTCGTGCATACTTTCTACATCGATTTTTGACACACTAATGTCAGCAGATTCGATAGGCGTTTCATTACCAATCACTTTATAGGAGACGATTTTTTTTGCGATTTTATAAACCATTTTTTATGCCTGAATGCTGTTGTATAGAAAAGACATTTAAAATCAATGTCTTATATATTTTATTATTAAGAATGGGTAATGCAAAACTAAGATTGATAGTATAATACAATCAATGACTTAGGAATGAAAGAATTTGTAACTTATTGATTATTATATTTTGTATTTTTTGAGTTTGAATGGATGCAGTTGATTGGTTAGCAGATACGCACGGTTCGATTGCTGGCGTTTTTTACTGCATAAACTACGAAAACAGCAACAACTCCAGTAAAATAACACGACTTTAACTTTTTCAGTGTATTCCCATGACTAAAAATATTCGTATTGAACGCTGGAGCGGCGCGGCTCTTGAACAATTTATTCCCGATCTTGCTCGGCTTAGAATTGAAGTCTTTCGTGATTTTCCTTATTTATACGATGGCGATTACGATTATGAAAAAAAATATCTGCAAACTCATATTGATTGCCCTGATAGTGTCATTGTTTTAGCATTTGATGGCGATCAAGTGGTCGGTGCTTCAACGGCTATGCCTATGCGTCATGAAACCGAGGAAATGAAACGTCCCTTTCTGGAACACGGTTATGATTTGAATGATGTTTTTTATTGCAGTGAATCAGTATTGAATAAAAATTACCGTGGCTTAGGCTTAGGAGTCAAATTTTTTGAACAACGTGAAGCTCATGCAGCTGAGTTAGGTGGTTTTAAAATTATTACTTTTTGTTGTGTAGAACGCCCTGTTAATCATCCGCGCCGTCCCGCGAATTATGTGCCATTGGATGCGTTTTGGACGAAACGCGGTTATGTGAAACATCCTGAGCTAAAAACCAGCTACATTTGGAAAGACTTAGATGAGTGCGAAGAGACTCCTAAACCGATGACTTTCTGGTTAAAACATGAACATTAAAATTGCAGCGGCGCAATACAACATCAGTTTTTTGGAAACGTGGCAAGATTATCAAGATAAAATTACGGTCTGGGTTGATGAAGCGGTACAGCAAAATGCTAAAATTTTATTATTTCCTGAGTATGCCAGCATGGAACTGGCTTCCTTGTTTGAAGCGGAGGTTTACTCCTCATTAAGCAAACAACTGGATGCTATGCAAACTCTGCATGATGATTACCTCCATTTGTTTCAATCCTTGGCTAAACAATATCAATGCTATATTCAAGCAGGGACATTTCCTGTGCGTACCGAATCTGGCGCGTATCGCAATCGCGCCTATTTTTTTATGCCAGACGGTCATTTTGATTATCAAGATAAGTTGATGATGACGCGTTTTGAAAATGAACAATGGCTAATTCAAGGCGGTACGGAAATAAAGTGTTTTGCCACCGAGTATGGGAAAATTGGAATTAACGTTTGTTATGACAGTGAGTTTCCATTGCTGGCAAGACAACAAATCGAGGCAGGCTGTGTGCTGATTTTAGTACCTACTTGTACTGACACTATGGCGGGTTACAATCGGGTTAAAATTGGCTGTCAGGCAAGGGCTTTAGAAAATCAATGTTATGTGGTGCAATCTTCTCTCGTTGGCGATGCGCCGTGGTCGGAAGCAGTCGATGTCAATGTGGGTGCATCCGCTATTTATACGCCTGTTGATCGCGGTTTTCCTGATGATGGTATTCTCGATATGGGGGCATTCAACGCTGTACAATGGGTAATTGCCGAAATTTGCTTGGATACTATCGACACTGTCAGACAGCAAGGGCAAGTGTTTAATTATCGCGATTGGTCGTTACAAACTCGTTTTCGCTAAGAAAGCTACACAAACGATGACTATGCCCGCCGATTAAGCATAGTCATTCGTCGATAGCGTTCTTGTTCAATGCCCATTCCTTTAGTTAAAAATAGCTTCAAACGAATAGCCGTGTGATTTTAAAATTTCTTTTAATTGCCTTAATCCATCCATTTGAATTTGTCTGACTCGTTCACGGGTAACGCCTAATTCTTGTGCGACTTGTTCCAATGTTGCATCTTCATAGCCGCAAAGCCCATAACGACGGCATATCACTTCACGTTGTTTTTCGGGCAACTCAAACACCCAACCTGTAACATTTTGTTTAATTCCGTATTCCTGCATTCGGTCTTCATGCGACTTACTTGTTTCATCGGAAAGTGACTCAACTAAGGGCTTGTCAAAATCCTTACCACTTGGGACATCAACAGAAGTTACCCTCTCATTGAGTTTGAGCATTTTTTCAACTTTACTGACAGGCTTATTGAGGTGTTCTGCAATATCTAAGGCACTAGGCTCATGATCTAGCGCGTTTGCTAAATAGCGTTGCGCTTTAAGATAAGTATTCATTTCCTTAACGATGTGTATCGGCAAACGAATGGTGCGCGTTTGATTCATCAGTGCGCGTTCAATAGTTTGGCGTATCCACCAAGTCGCATAGGTTGAAAATCGAAAACCTTTATCTGGATCAAATTTTTCCACCGCCCGAATTAAACCGAGATTACCTTCTTCAATTAAATCCAATAACGGCAAGCCTCTGTTTAAATAACGCCTAGCAATTTTTACCACCAGTCGCAAATTGCTTTCAATCATTATTTTGCGAGCTTTTTGGTCGCCCAGCAACGCTTTCTTACCATAATGCCTTTCTTGCTCGGCTGTTAATAATTGTGATCGACATAGTTCATTGAGATAAACACGCGTTGCATCGAATTCCCCGCTACTACGCGATTTAATAACAGCCGCAACATCGTCGTTGTCATTGTCAGTGTCGTCAATATGGTTATAACTGTCACTACTCAGCTTTTCAATAATCACAGAGGCAACATCAAATTCGCCATCGAAGGATAAATCGTCATCAAGTGTCAGTACGATGTCGTCATCAAGTGTCAGTACGATGTCGTCATCCGTTGGTTCAATTAATTCTTTAATCATAATTAACTCCTTAGTTAATCGCTCTTAAGTCGAAGTGGTGTAAGCTTTTAAGTATTGACTGGTTTACCATTTCTGTAACCGCAATAAGACGTGCGTTTCAGTACACGAATTTTTACAATAATTAGAAATTTTCGACTTATGGTCTTTCCATCACGCACATAGCAACTATACTTGCGTCGAGATGTTTGTTGTTTTGGTAAATAGTCCCACCCATATCGGTATCCGTACTGTTCACTGATGAACTTTATTTTGTCTGTTGCTCGCCACAAGCTAGAAAACTTTTTTTGTCTGTCAGTTAAAGCGCTATCCTTAGGATTAACTTTAACATCTTTTTATTATCAATTGAAATAATTGATTTTTTTTATTTATGGATGTGATTTTTTACCCAAAAATAGCGGTGCTAACAGGGTGTTATTCTTTGAGCTTAGTCATTGAATTATTTGAAATATCGGTAAAATGATGGATTTTAGCTGTCTTGAGATTATTACCATTAAGGAAGACTTAGATGCGCAAACAGTTGCTTTTTAGCGTACAAGAAGAAATAGTGAGTTGTCGCGATAAAGAAAATGGAAGCTTAACAAGCTAATAAATTGATTTATAAATAGAAAACTATTTTTTCAACAACGTTTTTTTTGCTAAATTGATTTTTGCCGCCAAATAATCAGAGCCGCCATGATCTGGATGATTTTTTTGAATAAGTTTGCGGTGAGCTTCAGTAATATCTTGTTTGGACGCGCCAACTTTTAAGCCTAATATTTCATAGGCTTCAGCTTCAGTCATTTTTCCTTTGTTATCAAAACCACCGTTTTGTCGTGATGTTTCTGGTTTTTCACCTGTCAACACCATCCAAAAGCTTTGCCATTGTGCGCTATTGCTTATTTTTCGTAAAAAAGTCCGAAAACCAAAGTAAATTATGGTCATTAGCAATAAAGAGAAAAAAAACCTAATAATCAAAACGCACTCCAAGAGTCAATGAATAGTGTCAGGCATAATAATACCTTAGAATAGCTTAGCTCACGATAACCAATTAATCCATTTTATGACTCTGCCCAATGCCCACGTTCCACTCCTTGGTTTTGCTGCCGCAAGTGGCACGGGAAAAACGACTTTGTTGACCCAGATTATTCCGCTATTAAAAAATCACGGCGTGCGTATTGGCTTGATTAAACACAGCCATCATGATTTTGAAATTGACCATCAGGGCAAAGACAGTTATCGGTTACGCAAAGCGGGAGCTAGTCCTGTCATGCTGGTATCGAATTACCGCCGCGCCATCATTACCGAATTAACCCCACAGCAAGAATCGTGTTTAGACCAGCAGCTAGAGTTTTTCGATCAATCCGAATTGGATTTATTGTTGATTGAAGGCTTTAAAACCGACGCTATTCCAAAAATTGAATTACACCGCCCTGCGCTCAAGCAAGCGTTATTGTATCCGAATGATCCCTATATTATTGCTATAGCGACCGACAGCCCGCTAACAACGCCTGACTATCTAACCCAGCTTAATCTTAATCAAGCTGAACTTATCGCTGATTTTATTTTGACCCTCTTATGACTGATCCTTGTAGCCTAGAAAAAAGCCCTTTGCTTACAGTAAATGACGCACTCGAACGTATTAGTGCAGCAATCCAAGCAATTACTGATACAGAAACTGTTAGCCTAAAAAATGCTTTAGGGCGGGTATTAGCCGACACAATTTATTCACCGCTTGATATTCCGCATGATCGCAACTCAGCAATGGATGGCTATGCGTTTGCCAGTAGTGATGCGCATGAACAGCCTTTCACACTGGAATTAATTGGCATATCGTGGGCAGGTAAACCCTTTCAAGGTCGAATGCAAGCAGGGCAATGCGTGCGTATTTTCACAGGCGCGGTATTACCCGAACAAGCAGATAGCGTCATTATGCAGGAGCATATTCAACTTGATGGTCAAACTGTGCATTTTCCTGCTGATACTAAAACTCATCAAAACGTCAGAGCAGTGGGCGAAGATGTTTCACAAGGTAGCTTATTATGTGAACAGTCCAAAAAATTAACAGCGGTGGATTTGGCGTTATTAGCAACCGCTGGTGTGAGTGAGGTAAGGATATACCGCGCTCTTAACATCGCTATTTTTTCCACAGGAGATGAGTTAATAGCCCTAGGGCAAGCGTTAACCACAGGGAAAATTTACGATAGCAACCGCTACCTGTTGACAGCATCACTAAGCGACGCTTGTTATCAAGTCACCGATTTAGGCGTGATTGCGGATAATAAACACGCCCTCACTGACGCGTTTACCGCCGCCGCAAAAAACCACGATGTCATTATTAGCACAGGTGGTGCGTCAGTCGGTGATGCGGATTATGTCAAAGAAGTATTAACCGCCTGTGGCGACGTTAATTTTTGGAAAATTGCCATCAAACCTGGTAAGCCACTCACTTTTGGCAATATTGGTGAGTGTTATTTTTTTGGTCTTCCTGGTAATCCTGTCTCTGCACAAGTAACATTTCAAAAAATAGTCTCACCCGCTTTAAAACAACTAGCGGGGGCGGCAACTACTCGCCCGTTACAACTCATAGCAACCTGTAGCAGTTCACTCAAAAAATCCGCAGGACGGCAAGAATTTCAGCGTGGCATATTCACACAACATGAAAACGGTGATTTTTTCGTTGTTAGCGCAGGTCAACAAGGCGCGAATATCCTCAGCGCGTTGAGTCTAGCAAATTGTTATATTGTGTTACCTAGTGAATGCCAAGGTGTAGAGGCAGGTGATAAAGTGCTAATTGAACCATTTAGTACATTTTTGTAATGCTAAAAACCTTCATGACTACTATAAAAAACCTATTAGCAAACGCCGCTAACATCTTAACAAACCAGTCCGACTCCCCGTTATTAGATGCCGAGATACTACTGGGTTTTGTACTGAGTAAACCCAAAACTTATCTACGCGCATGGTGTGATAACACCCTAACAGACCAGCAAATCAACGCCTTTGAAGTATTGATTAAGCAACGCGAACAAGGCATACCGATTGCCTACCTCACAGGCACTCGCGAATTTTGGTCTAGGGATTTTACGGTCACATCAGATGTATTAATCCCCAGACCCGACACCGAATTATTGATTGAATTGAGTTTAGAATTAATTCCCAAACATCAGGCTGTGAAACTCATTGATTTAGGCACAGGCTCAGGCATTATTGCAGTGACACTGGCGACAGAACGTCCTAACGCTCAGGTTATCGCAGTCGATACCAGTTTAGCGGCGTTAAATGTTGCTAAGCACAACGCCCAGCAGCACCAACTCACTAACATTGAATTTTATCAAAGCGATTGGTTTTGTAGTGTGCCAAATGAGTTGTTTGATTTAGTAATCAGCAACCCGCCTTATATTGACCCAGAGGATGAACATTTACAGCAAGGTGATGTGCGCTTTGAACCCAAAAGCGCGTTAATTGCTGATAATCACGGTTTAAGCGATATTGAAATAATCGCCGATAAAGCGCGGTACTATTTAAAACCTCATGGGCATTTATTAATCGAACATGGCTATAATCAAGCCCCACAAGTACAAGCCATTTTTAACGCACTGGCTTATGATAAGGTGCAATCCTATCGAGATTTATCGGGACAGCTCCGCGTTACCTACGGAAAAAATCATAAAAATTCAAGAATACCGTTAGTGAGTCGCGGGTAGTAGGTTAAACCCACTACCCTTTTGTCTATAGATTAGTAAGATCGGCTTTGCTTATTGCTTTTGTATGTAAGGCACTGGCGACTAAAACGCTATTAATACCAATGGCTTTAAGCTGTTGTAAGTCGGCTTTGTTGCGCACACCACCCGCCGCGATAAATTCTGTTTGTGGATAGTTTTGTTGGTAAAAACGTAATTTTTCACTATCAACGCCTATGTCACTACCAACTCGCGCCAGTGTCATGATGATGACTTGCTCAGACCATAAGTGGCTATCATCAAATAATTGTGCCTCGCCTAACGGTTGATTATCTGAGGAAAAATCTAACGATAACAGGGCATTTTTTGTTGCTAGTAGTTGTTTAGCGGTACAACATTCGCTACCTAATACAGCTCGATAATTACTCACCCCTGCAAACGCTAAACTAGGCGATTGATAGCCTGCATCTAGCCAAAAAGTAATAAACGGGTAATGCTGCAATACCGCATGAATTAACGCCTGATTATCGCCTTGCTGAGTAATGGCATTCAAATCCGCTATATAGATAACGCTAAAATCATGCAGTTGTAAAAATGCGTCGATGACAGCATAAACATTAGCACTGGGGCTTAAGGGTGAATTAATCGGTTGATAAGAGGCACGTTGACCGCGTTGCGCATGAACCACCACGCCGTCTTTTAAATCAAGCACAGGAATTAAGCGCACGACAGGTTATTCCTTGTCGCCTGCGATTAGTAATGCCGTTTGATATAAGGATTTTTTTCTTGCTCCTGTAATTTCTACCGCCAATGCCACAGAGGTTTTAATGGAACATTCAGCCAACAATATCCGTAATATTTTTTCCTGTTCATCAGTCAGTAGTTGCTCACTTTTATCAACCGCTTCCGCGCCATCGACAATCACCACAAATTCACCTTTACGCATATTATCATCGCGAGCGACTAATGCCAGCGCGTCTTCTAGGCTCATTTTAACGATAGTTTCATACAATTTAGTGATTTCTCTGGCAATCACGATTTGTCGATTCAGCGGCAATATGGTCGCCATATCTTGTAATGAGGCAAGAATACGATGACTGGACTCATAAAATACCCACGTCGTTGGACAATTCAGTTGTTCACTGAAAAAGGCTTTGCGAGCAGAAGAGGTGCGCGGTAAAAAACCAAAAAAAGAAAATTGCGTGACGGGCAAACCCGCAGCAGACAAGGCGGCAATTAATGCACACGCCCCTGGAATGGGGATAACATCAATGCCTGCATCCTTCACTAATTTAACCAACGGCATACCAGGATCGCTTAATAGCGGTGTGCCTGCATCAGACACTAAGGCGATAGATAACCCCTCGCGGAGTTTTTCCAATAATACTAACGCGGCTTTGTCTTCATTATGCTGATGCAATGACGTTAATTTATTAGTAATGCCGTAATGTTGTAACAATAATCCGACATGGCGGGTATCTTCTGCGGCAATCAAATCGACTTCTTTTAACGTGGCGACCGCTCTGAAACTTATATCAGCTAAATTGCCGATAGGGGTAGCAACCACATATAATTTTCCGTATTCGTTGGACATTTACTACTCATAGTTGAAAAAGAGGGCTGTTGGAGTGACTTAAACAAAAAGCGACTGTTCACGCGCAAGTAGAGCTTGCACTTTCGTGTTAGTAACCTTTGGTATCTGTTTGCAAACCAGATAAAGGCTTGGATAATCGGGTAACTTCCGATTCAATTCGACCACTCGGATATAATTGAATAGTTCGATAACCAGGCGCGGTATCATCCATACCAAATTTTGTGCTTTTAGGTCTAAATTGAAAGCAGGTTGACGGTGTACCTAATACTCGCACAGAGCCAATATTGGTATCCATGAGTTGATGAATATGCCCTGTAGTGATGGCTTTTACCTGTGGATAGCGTTTTATAATTGCCAAAAATTCTTGATGGTTTTCGATGGTCATGGTGTCCATCCACGCACTATAAGTTGGTAAGCAATGGTGATGTACTGCAATCATGGCATGATGATCTGGATAGTCGCTTAAACATTGTTCAAGCAGTTGTAATTCATCCGTTGCCAATCGCCCACCCGCCGAACCAATTATCTGGCTATTCAAACTAATAATCTGCCAGTCACCTAACACGGTTTGTTTATTGCAACTGATGCTATCGGTATTTAAAATCTGCTGCATCAGTTCAAAATCATCATGATTACCTGGCAAACACACACAGGGCGTATGGTACGCTTCAAGCCTGTGTAAAATACGATGGTAACTAGAGTCACAAGGCGTTTGCGCCAAATCCCCAGTGACTAATACCAAATCAAAACAATTATGTGATGAAAAAGCCAGATCAAGAATCGCATGAAAATAATATTCTGTATCAACACCTACTAAGGTTTCGCCAGAGTTACCCAGAATGTGCATATCGGTTATTTGCAATATCGATAGATAGGCTTGATTTCGTATCATAGCAAGGAGTTACTCAATGGTTTTACACAGAATTTTAGAGTTTCTTTGCGGATTGTATAGTACCTTGAGTGGTTCAGGAAGACTGTTAAGCTCAGATAATAAAAAACCCCGTTCAATAAACCAGTGCATAGTTTGGGTAGACAGCACAAATAAGGTCTTAAGTTGAAGTTGTTTGGCTTTTTGATAAGCCGCAGTTAGTAAACGATTACCCCGCGCCGCGCCTCGATAATCAGCATGAACAGCAAGACAGGCAATCGCAGCAAATTGCCCATTCAGATCAGAATGCAGTGCGATACAAGCGATAATTAGCCCATCACGTTCCAACACAATATAATCAGCTATTTCCATTTCGATTTTTTCACGCGACCGTTTAGCCAGAATGCCTTGTTGTTCTAAAGGCTTAATCAGTTCCAAAATACCGCCTATATCGTTCAATGTTGCAGCGCGTAATTCTTCAAAAGCGGTGGAACTAATCAAAGTGCCGATGCCATCACGGCTAAACAATTCCAGCAACAACGCACCGTTCACCGCTCTATCAATTAAATGTACCCGCTCTATGCCCGCTTGGCAACTTTGTATTGCTGCTTTTAGTGATAAGCATAGTGTATTGTCAATAGATGGATAAGTCTGTAAAAATGACTCTGCTTCGTCGGTGGTCATTTGCTGTATGGGCTGAGCATTATCGGGATTGCAGCAGTTTTGTTCGGTTAATAACACTAATTTTTCAGCTTTTAAAGCAATCGCTACCGCTGTTGCCACTTGCTCAGCGGATAAATTAAACACCTCTCCACTGGGTGAATAACCGATAGGCGAAATTAACACCACATTATTTTGATCCAGTTGTGTATGAATCGCTCCGCTATCAATACGCCGCACTTCACCCGTATGGCAATAATCGATACCATCAATTACCCCGATAGGTTTAGCGGTGACAAAATTACCCGAAGCGACTTTAAGCCCACAGCCTGCCATAGGAGAGTTCGCCAATCCCATTGATAATAACGCCTCAATTTCTACCCGCACTAAACCTGCCGCTTCTTTCACGCATTGCAGAGCCAAATCATCGGTAATGCGTAAATGTTGGTGAAATAGGGCAGGGGCGTTGAGTTTTTGTAGCCGTTGATCAATTTGCGGACGAATACCATGCACTAACACCAAACGTATTCCTAAGCTATTGAGCAAAGCAAAATCATGAACATGATGTTCAAAACCTGTATCCAATACTGCTTCACCACCAAAAGAGATGACAAAGGTTTTATTGCGGTGCGCATGGATATAAGGAGAAGAGTCTCTAAACCAACTAACAAAAGACTTTGGTGATTCCATAATTATTTTAATATGCCAGTGATGCTGTTTAAGCTAACAGACTCTCCACCCACGCCAACTGCTTGGGTAAACAAATGGTTTTTAAATCATAAGTCGCTTGCGCAAACGCACGAGCATTTGCACCCAGCGTGGCGCGTTTTTCAGGATTATCAAGCAAATAACAAACCTCTTCCGTCAGTGCTTTAGGATCAAAAAAATTCACCAGTCGTCCCGTTTCATCGTGGCGTATTGCCTCATGTAACGGGCGAGTGTCACTAGCAACAATCGCACAACCCGCGCTCATCGCCTCCAATAAACTCCAGCTTAATACAAATGGATAGGTTAAATAAACATGCACTCGCGACAACTGCAATAATGGAATGAGTAATTCATAAGGCACATGACCTAAAAAATGCACTCGACTCATATCCAGTTGCTGAATTACCTCATTAAGAAAAACACCTTTCCATGTGCCATTAGGCGGCGGTGCGCCATAACCCACAGCGTCATCACCGACAATTAAAACCCGTGCATTAGGACGACGGCGTAATAGTTCAGGTAACGCCCGCATAAAAATATGATAACCACGATACGGCTCTAAACGGCGACTAATAAAGGTAATAATTTCATCATCACGACTCAGAGTTATCGAGCCGTTATCACCATTTAAATTAAGACTAATTTGCTCATTAGGTGCGATTATAGTCGTATCGATACCCTCATGAATCACTGTTATTTTGGAGCGAAACGACTTAGGGAAAGTACTGGCTTGCCAGCGTGTTGGGGCAATACCCGCATCGACAAGATTAAAATGCAAAAAATTATTGAGATTTTTTAATCGTAATCGGCAGACATCAGCAGGAGCGGGGGCATAAAATTCCTTATCAAAACCCACATCTGCACCGTTGGCATGGTAAAAAAACTCACAATAAACCGCCAATTTAGCTTTCGGCCAGACATCTTTTAAAAATAAACTTTCACCCCACGCGGGATGCGCGATAATCAAATCAGGGCTAAAACCTGAATCACGCAATTCTATAGCCGCATTAAATGCCGCTTCCGCCCGAATTACTTTAGTTTCAAAATCACCTACCCAAGGATGCACCGCAGGCGTTGAACCACGCACCGCTTGATAACTGATTAAACGCACACCTTGCCAGTCGGCAGGCATATTTTTTTGCATAGTGAATGCGACTACTTCATGCTGAGTCGCTAACGCAGGCGCGAGATGTTTAAATTGCGCTGGAAAATTTTGGTGAACAAATAAAAGTCGCATAGTTTGTTCTCAGATAAGACGGTATTTACGAAACAGACACAAGGGGTTTTTCGGCAATCATATTCAAACTAATTGCTACCCCATTAAATAACATAGAACTTGTGTCATCAAATATACCAAATTCTGGTACTTTTTTTATGTTTACATAGCCCGCAGCAGTCAGTAGATCGGTGAGAAACTCTTCATTTAAGCCAACAACATGATAGTCATATTTATCTATATGCCCGCCAAATATCATGCGCATGACAGTAAATCGCTCATTAATAGTGAATTTATTTTTGTCGAGAATTAACGCTGCAAGCACGTCCAGATCAGGAACACTAATGAAAACCTTGCCACTGGGTATCAGAACACGATGCCATTCTTTGAGAGTAAGCATGAGTTCACCTATATAATCAAGATGCTCAACGACATGAGAGGCGTATATTTCAATAAAGGTATTATCAGCGAACCGTGACAAATTGTTAGCATTGCCAACATGATCAACATAGGGAGCTGGATTTGCATTCAAAACTTCCCATGCTTCTGATTGACACTGCCCGCCTATATGTAATTTTCTGGTCATTTATGAATACTCTCTTAGTTATCTAAATGTAAAAGCTGTGTGAATTGTATTCAACGTTTGTATTTTGTGGTTTCGTAGTCCGCATGGAGCTTGCAGAATGCGGGCTGCTTGTTAACAGGTTTCCGAAAGTTTTAACGATTATTCATATAATCTTGTGAGGTACGATTGCCAAATTTAGCGGCAATTTTTTCACCTAAACGCGCACCTGACATTGCTAAAGTAAGCGCAATACTGCCGCCAATCAACATTTTAATGATACTAAAATCAACGCGATAATATGAACTACATATAGGATGTGCTGAGGTACGAAGCGCGTCGTTTGAGTTGACGCGAATGATGCGCCTCCTATCGTCGGCACATCCTATGCACTATCGCTAATACGCCCTACGCGCCCGACCGAATTGTTAGCCGCGTGCCTATTTAAGGCAATCTGGGTTGTCAAAACAATCAGAGAATATTATCATCAGAGGTATCATTGGTATCATTAGTGGTATCTGACCAATAAGCAATACGCCGTCTATCGCTACTGTGATGGGTGTAAGCAATGCTTTAGCAGCTTTCTCACCAGAAGATTGTTCTGCAATGACATTGAAAGCATAGGTTTTATTCAGCTTTTGTGAGACTAGGGTTGGCTCAATTCCGTTGGACTTATAGCGAACCCCTGTTAAGTTGACTTCGTACTCACAAAAATACCCAACGTTAGGTACAATCCTTTTTGTATAGCCCATTTCCAGTGCGGATAGTTTGTCTTGTTCTGGTGCTTTTATGTTTAAAGAGAGGGTGAGTCCTCCTTTTACAATCCCCTCGTCATCGACATGAAAGCCGCCGTGTAACGCGGAGACGTTCTTATGAAAATTAGCTGTCAATGTTTTAACTAGGATGGATGGGGCATCAAAAATGTAGTGATAGTTTTTGCCGATAAAAACTATTTTTTTACGATCTTCTGATATCAGAACAGAAGAGACCACTTCTTCATAACGATGACTAACATCCTTAACCAAGGACTTTGTAACGTGACCAACTTCGCAGCCAGTTAGAAGTGCTGTAATACCGACAGCCCCAGATAAAATGAATAATCTGCGTTCTTTGTTCATTGAATTCCCCATGCAAGTGTTTTTTGAGTCATAGGGTAGGTATCTCCCACCAAACAACGTAGATGTAAACGCGATAATGTTTTATTCCTCATTCCAAAAGTGGGCGATGCTCACCCTACAATTTTCAATTAACATCAATTCAGTCTTGTAGTCTTGTAGGTCGGAATAAACCCATCCAAGCGTAAGCGCAGGGTGGGTGTTTCCGACAAAGCGTTGAGATATAGGTTCGTCGGAAACGCCTGTTTTCACTCACGTTCAAACAGGCTTATTCCGACCTACCATCAATCCAGATTATCTGTCACCGCACCCAACGAAGCCGAATTAACCAACTTGGCATATTTAGCCAATACGCCGCGTGTGTAACGCGGTGCAGGTTGCTGCCACTTTTCAAAACGCCGCGCCATTTCGTGTTCATTGATATGCAGTTTTAATTCATTATTTTCAGCATCAATGGTGATGGTATCTCCATTTTGAACTATCGCTAATGCACCACCTACAAAGGCTTCTGGCGTGATGTGTCCGACTACGAAACCGTGTGTACCACCAGAAAAACGTCCGTCGGTAATTAACGCGACTTCTTTGCCTAAGCCTTTACCCATAATCGCAGAAGTGGGGGTGAGCATTTCACGCATTCCTGGTCCACCTTTGGGTCCTTCGTAACGAATGACGATAACATCACCTTTAACGATGTCGCCGTTAAGTATGCTTTTTAGGGCTTGTTCTTCGGCATCAAAAACTCTGGCTGTGCCTGTAAAAGTTAAGCCTTCTTTGCCTGTGATTTTCGCCACTGCACCGCCAACCGCTAAGTTGCCGTATAGCACCACTAGATGACTGTCTTTTTTAATGGGGTTGTCCAGCGAGTGAATAATATCCTGCCCGTCTGGATAATGTGCAACGTTCGCTAGGTTTTCTGCCAAGGTTTTGCCTGTCACGGTTAAGCAATCACCGTGTAGCAAGCCTTTAGCTAATAGGATTTTCATTAACGGTTGAATACCACCAATTTCAATCAATTCCGCCATTGAATACTGACCGCTGGGTTTTAAGTCGGCTAACATGGGTACGTTTTTACCAATGCGGGTAAAGTCATCCAGTTGAATATCAACTTTTGCGGCATTTGCCATTGCCAAAATATGCAGTACCGCATTGGTTGAACCGCCCAAAGCAATAACAACAGTGATGGCATTTTCAAACGCATCTTTGGTCATAATGTCGCTGGGTTTAATATCTTTTTTCAGTAATTCTAAAACTGCCGCGCCTGCGCGTTCACAATCTTTTTGTTTGTCTTCGGAAATAGCGGCTTGTGCGGAACTGTTGGGTAAGCTCATGCCTAAAGCTTCAATCGCGGATGCCATTGTATTAGCCGTGTACATACCGCCGCATGAACCTGCACCTGGGATGGCTTTGGCTTCAATCGCTGCCAGTTCTGCATCATCAATTTTATTGTTAGCTCTCGCGCCGACTGCTTCAAAAACAGAAACCACATCGAGTTTTTTGTTGTTATGGCAACCTGACAAAATAGTGCCGCCATAAACGAAGATAGCAGGACGATTTAAACGGGAAATGGCAATCATGCAGCCTGGCATATTTTTATCACAGCCACCAATAGCGACCACCCCGTCAAAGCCTTGGCAACCAACGACGGTTTCTATGGAATCGGCGATGACTTCACGCGAGACCAATGAGTATTTCATGCCTTCGGTACCCATTGAGATACCGTCAGAAATGGTGATGGTGTTGAAGATAACCGCTTTACCGTTGGCTTGATTAACACCAACTGCCGCTTGATCTGCCAGTTTGTTGATGTGCATATTGCAAGGGGTCACCATGCTCCATGTCGAGGCGATGCCGATTTGTGGCTTTTTAAAATCGTCGTTGCTAAAACCGACTGCGTGCAACATGGCGCGGCTTGGAGCGCGTTCCATGCCGTCTACGACTAAGGAGGAAAAGTGGCGGGTGTTGTTGTCGTCTGTGTGGGACATGATGTGTTCTCGTGAATTAATATGGGTAGGGTGGGCAACGCTTTTCTGCCCACCTTTTATCGCTTATTTATGGTGGGCAAAAAAGCCTGCCCACCCTACATTGGTTTAATAAGTATCCCAGCCGCTTTTACGTCGCCAGCTAATTTTGGGTAACACAAAACCCAAGAAAATACCGATAATAACCAGCGCACCGCCATATATTAGCCAGTCTCGTTGGGTGGTATCGCTTAGTATCTTATTATCCAGTTTAAGTTGAGCCAATTCCTGTGTGTTTTTAACGACTTGTTCTTGTAGCTCATCACGGTTTTTTTCGATTTGTTTGGCATTTTTTGCGGTGATTTTTAGTTCACTCAGCTCACGACTCAGTTGATCGCGTTCAGTTGCTAAGGTTTTTTCCAAAGGCGTATCAGGGGTACTTGCCTTTTGTGCGAGTTCTAATTGTCCTTTCAGGGTGCTAATTTCATTTTGTAATAGCACGAGATTTTTGCTAGCAGTATCTTTAGGGTCTTGCTCAGGCGGTTCTTTTTTGGTGTATTTGGTTCTAATGAAGCCTTCAGTACCATCAATCAGGCGAATCTTAATAAAACCATTTTTTGGTTCACCAACAACGGTAACTGACGTTCCAGTGGATAATACTTTTATTAAAGGTCCATAGCTGTTGGGCGCACCTCTTAAAGCCAAATTGGTATCATCAGCAATATAAAGAATATCTGCGTGTGCTGAACCAAACGCAATAACTAAGATAAAAAACGAAAGATATATTTTTTTCACTGGTTTCTCTGGGTAATGAACGATTGGTCGCTATAGTAGCGTTATTTTTTGGATAGCAAAAATTCTAATAAGGCTTTTTGTGCGTGAAGCCGATTTTCAGCTTCTGGAAAAATGACGCTCTGACTGCCGTCAATGACATCGCTACTGACTTCTTCACCACGATGTGCGGGTAAGCAGTGCATAAATAGCGCGTCTTTATTAGCGACTTGCATCACTTCGGCATTGACTTGATAGTCTTTAAAAACGATTTCACGTTGTTTTTGTTCGTCTTCCTGCCCCATGCTTGCCCACACATCAGTGACAATTAAGTCCGACTGCTGAGCGGCGGCTATGGGTGACTCAAAAAACTTAACTCGCTCACCTGCGGCTTTGACAATCTCAGCATTTGGCATATAACCTGCTGGGCTAGCAACGTGCAGGGTAAAGTCTAGTATAGTTGCGGCATGGATGTAGGAATGACACATATTATTGCCATCACCCACCCACGTTACTGTTTTGCCTTTAATATCGCCGCGTAATTCAAAATAGGTTTGCATATCAGCGAGTAGCTGGCAAGGATGCTGTTCATCGGTTAAGCCGTTAATCACAGGCACACTGGAATATTTTGCAAAGGTAGTGACGGTTTCATGTTTATCAGTTCTGAGCATGATGCAATCGACCATGCTGGAAATGACTTTGGCACTGTCATGTAACGGTTCACCACGTCCTAATTGGGTGTCTCTAGGCGATAAAAATAACGCGTTACCACCAAAATGACTCATACCCGCTTCAAAAGAAATACGGGTGCGGGTAGATGATTTTTCAAAAATCATCGCTAACACCTGACCTTTTAACGGTTGGTAACTCGGATCACGGTTATTTTTAAGTTCAATAGCGCGGTGAATTAAGCCACGAAATTCGTCGCTAGTTAAATCAAGTAGGCTGATAAAGTGTCTAGGATTCATGATGTTGTTGTGGGTGGTGTACGACTTTGATGAGTAAATTCTTGAATAAGAGTCGCTAGGGTATTTATAAGTGTTTGAATTTGTTTATCATTGATTACTAATGGCGGTAACAAGCGTATAGTTTTTTCATTAGTCACATTAATTAATAAATGTTTTTTCAGGGCAAGCGACACTAATTCTGCACAGGGCTGATCGAGTTCAACACCTAGCATCATGCCCTTATAACGTATTTCCATAACATGGGGGTTAGTCTTTAATGTTCTTGTTAAGCCTTTGGCGATTTGTTCCCCTTTTTCACAGGCTTGTTCGATTAGATTTTCTTCATCCAGTGTTGCCAATACTGCTAATGCAGCACTACAGGCTAACGGATTACCGCCGAAAGTCGAACCATGATTTCCTGCGGCTAAAATGTGTGCTGCTTTACCACGCGCTAGACACGCACCTATCGGTACGCCGTTACCTAATGCTTTTGCCAGTGTGCAGACATCAGGAATAATATCGTTATGCTGAAAACATAAAAATTTTCCCGTGCGCCCAATGCCTGTTTGAATTTCATCCAGCATCATCAATAAACCATGTTCATCACATAATGCACGAATTTGATTAAGATAATCAGGAGCTGGAATATTAACGCCGCCTTCACCTTGAATAGGCTCAACCAATACCGCAACAATATTCTTATGTTTAGCAACCGCTTGATGAATGGCAGGAATGTCGTTGTATGGAACGCGCACAAAACCTTCCACCAACGGTTCAAAACCATATTGAACTTTGCTGTTACCCGTGGCACTGAGTGTCGCTAGTGTGCGCCCATGAAAACTTTTTTCCATGACAATGATGGTAGGTTTGTCTATACGGCGTTCGTGTCCGTATTTACGCGCTATTTTAATCGCCGCTTCGTTAGCTTCTGCCCCTGAGTTACTAAAAAATACGTTATCCATGCCACTTTTTTCAGTGAGCTGATTTGCTAATTGTTCTTGTAATGCAACACCGTATAAATTAGACGTGTGTAATAATTTCGCGCTTTGTTGGCAAATCGCTTGATGCACCGCAGGATGAGCATGACCCAAATTACAAACGGCAATACCCGATAAGGCATCCAAATAACGGTCGTTATGGTCATTCCATAACCACGCACCTTCACCGCGCACAAAAGTCACGGGTAAACGTTGGTAGGTCGGCATAATGTGGCTAGTCATAACAATTACCTGTGAATGAAAAATAAAAAGAAGACAACACAACGCTTGCCTGATAAAAAAACCCTTGATTATAGGTTTGTTGTGAGTTACAGGCAAGTGTTGGATTGCAAGAGTTTAGCCTAGCTTTATGCCTGCAAAAAAACCAACCGATGCACTCACACCCTTGCTAGTGATACTGGATAATCTTGCTACTAAAAAATGACTGGATGATTTTGCTGCATCGGTTGCAACATCGGCGGCGTGTTGTAAGCCTGCGTCATTGATTTGCACAACACCGTAGTATTCGCTGACAAACAGCAACACGATAGCTGCACCGCCAATAAATAAGGCGGTTCGTAGCATTTTTTTGGCAAAATAACCCACTGCCATGCCAATGATAAAAGGCGCACCGACACTGCTTAGCAAAAAAGCTGAGGAAAAAATATCGGTAGAGGGTGCAACATTGATTGCATTGTTATTCATAGATTTACAGATTCTCGTGGTAGTGATTAGGCAGATAGTTAAGGGTAATTTTTAAATATCTTGCACACATAAATAATTTTGTAATGCTTATTATGCTATAAAACTGGTTTTGACTAACAACGGGTTTAACAAACTAGGCGTACTATGGATAGCAGTGGATATAATTTTGACCCAAACTATGGTTATTCGCTATCGCAGTTATTAGCGGTAACAACACCCAAAGAACCCCAAAACTTCGATGCTTTTTGGCAAGCTCGTTATCAAAAAGCCATGACAATTAACCCTCAAGCACAGACTAAAATTATCAGTGAAAATGACCGAGGGTGGCGCGTGTTTGAGATTAACTATACTTCTACCGATAACGTCCCTATTTGTGGCTGGTTATTATTGCCTATCACGGGGGTGATTAAGCGCGGTTTTGTTATTGGTCATGGTTATGGCGGGCGTGATGCCCCTGATTTTCATTTGCCATTTACCGATGCCGCCTTGTTGTTTCCCTGTTTTCGTGGTTTAGCACGGAGTGCGCAGCCCACTATTTCTTCCGAACCCTATTGGCACGTTCTACATAATATTAATCAAGTAGATCGATATATTTTAGGAGGTTGTGTTGAAGACCTGTGGCTAGGTGCTAGTGCTTTATTACAATTATTTCCACATTTAGCGGGACATTTAGGTTACTTAGGTATCAGTTTTTCGGGTGGTATTGGTGCGTTGGCATTGCCTTGGGAGCAGCGTATTGCCCGCGCTCATCTTAATATACCTACCTTTGGGCATCATCCATTGCGATTACGATTAAAAACCTGCGGTAGCACTGATAGCTTACAGAGGTTTTATAAGACGCATAAAAAACAGACGCTTAAAGTATTGCGTTATTACGATGCAGTGTTGGCGGCGAAGCGAATTACTATACCGACACATTGCGCTTGTGCTGTGTTTGATCCATTCGTTGCTCCACCCGCGCAGTTTGCTATCTACAATGCCTTGCCAGCCACAAAAGAGTTGTTTGTGTTAATGGCAGGACATCATCAATACCCTGAACAAAAGCAGCAAGAGCAAGAACTTATTGCTGAATTGGATGCTTTTTTTGCACCGCTGAGTAACTAACTTTATAAGCTAAGAGACTGACAATTAAATGAATCGAGAATATCACAAATGGTGGAGCGAAAGATTACAACGCAATATGGAATTATTGGTATTCGGTCATGCAGGGGCAAAAGTTCTGGTTTTTCCGACGCGCAGAAGTCGATTTTATGAGTACGAAAACATAGGTATGGTAAAGACCTTAAAGGACAAAATAGAGCAAGGTCATCTTCAATTGTATTGTGTGGACAGCATTGACAATGAAAGTTTTTATTGTAGTTGGGCGCATCCATCGGGGCGTATTCAACGCCATATCGCCTTTGAATCCTACATTTTGAACGAAGTGTTTCCCTTTATGGCTAGCAAGAATCCGCATGATTGTGTGATTGCGCATGGCTCAAGTCTGGGAGCGTTTCATGCGGTCAATATCGTATTGCGTCATCCGCATTTGTTTAAAAAATTGGTCGCCTTTTCAGGGCGTTATGATCTTACTCTTGCCGTTGAAAGTTTTCATAATTTGCTAGATGGTTTTTATAACGATGATATTTATTTTCATACCCCTAGTCACTTTTTGCCTAATCTGGACTGCGATTCGCGCTTAAACAGTCTAAGAGCAATGGATATTATATTAACTATCGGTAATGAAGACCCCTTTTTGCATAATAACCAGCAATTAAGTTCAATTCTGCACAGTAAAGGTATTAATCATCAATTAATTGTATGGAATGGCAGAGCGCATAGTGCTAAGCACTGGCGACAAATGGCGGCAATCTATATTTAAAACGAATTCATCCATTAAAATCACCTCCTGTTATCACTCAACCCTCCCACTTTTGCGCAATCAATTCCTACTTGTAATACAATAGCCTAGGTTTGCTGAGTGCAAATTATCGCTATTTATAATAATGACAAGAGGAGGAGCTGTTAATGTGTTGGAGTGGAGAAGCGTCTGGGGTGTTGGCTGTGGTTGGCTTAAGTACCGCAGCTTATGTGGCTTTAAAGGGAGAGTCTAAGGAACTTTGGATTCCGTTGACTTATTTTGCCTTAATGGAATTATTGCAGGCATTCACCTATGTTTATATCGATTTATGCGACAATCCCAATAATCAGATACTCACGCTGTTTGGGTATTTGCACGTTGCCTTTCAGCCGTTTTTCGTCAATATGGTGGCGATGTATTTCATTCCTGAAAGCGTCAAATTAAAAATTCGTACTTATGTTTATACCATCTGCGCTATCGGTACGGTGGCAATGATGGTGAAAATGTATCCGTTTGCGTGGGCAGGAACCTGTGTTATCGGCACAGAAGGTTTTTGTGGCCCTAGCATCTGTTCAACCTCTGGCTTGTGGCATATCGCTTGGCAAATGCCGTTGAATGGATTGATGTCTCATCCTGTCGAATGGCTGTTCGGTTTTAATTGGGGCTTACACGCGTTTACTTATATTCTAGTGGCGTTTTATATGCCGCTGATGTATGGCTCATACCGTTTTGTCGGTTTTCATTATTTAATTGGTCCTTGGATTTCTGATGTAACCACTGACGACCCTAACGAGTACGCCGCTGTTTGGTGTTTGTTTTCTATTGCCTTGTGCGTTTCGGTGATTAAAACCCCGATTAGAAAATATTTACACGTTAAAAAATGGCCGTTTTATCACACGACAATCAGTGATTCACTGTAAAACCGTCGGTTGGGTTAGGCGATAGCGTAACCCAATATTTACCTCGATAAGCTCACAGCTAACTCAAGCTACAGTGAAGTAATGACATAACTGAATGCGTTCTTTATACTTGGCAAACAAATTCTTTATCAGGAACTAACATGGAAAAACAATTTATTTTACACATGCTAACCACTGCCAAAAACTTAAGCCCTTTTGATGTCAATATGGCATTGGATGCAGGCTGGGTTTCAGCATTAGCTTATACCAATGTTGAACCTAGCGAAGTGCAAGGTTTAGTGCAAGATGCAATTTTTTCGCGTAGTGCCAAAAATTTAAGACGCACGGGGATTTTTATCGGCGGGCGTGATACCAAGCAAGCAATGGATATGTTAAAAATTGCTAAACGATCTATGATTCCGCCGTTTGAAGTCTCAGTATTTGCTGATCCTAGCGGTGCATTTACCACCGCAGCGGGTATGGTAGCGGCGGTAGAGTATGAATTAGTCACTAAATTTAATACCACGCTGGAAGGAAAAAATATTCTCGCGTTGGGTGGTACAGGCCCAGTGGGTCAAGTGGCAGCTGTCATTGCCGCACAAGCAGGGGCTAATGTGCGAATCATTGGTCGTCAACTCGACAGAGCGCAAAATATTGCTGACTTATGTAACAACGAATTTGGCGAGGGCAAAATCAACATTACTGCGGGCGCAGATGCTGATAAAGCCGAGTACATTAAAACTGCTGACGTAGTATTTGCCACAGGCGCGGCAGGCATTGAATTATTAAGCGCGGTATTAATTGCTTCTGCCTCACAATTGAAAGTCGCCGCAGATGTCAATGCTGTACCCCCAGCTGGGATTGCAGGTGTCGATGCGTTTCATAATGGCACGCCTATTGAAGGCTCTAATAGTGGGGCGGTCGGTATCGGCGCGTTAGCCATTGGTAATGTGAAATATCAAGCACAAAGCCTATTGTTAAAACAAATGATCAACAGTGACAAGCCCGTTTATTTGCATTTTGAACACGCATTTTCGGTTGCCAGAGACTACATTAAAGCAAAATATTGAGCTTTTAATTTATGCTTCCCCGTACTTAACACAGAGGAATTATCATGAAAAAACGCAGTATTCTGCACATGCTAGACCCCATGCCCAACAACAGTCCATTCGACATTAATATGGCAATGGATGCAGGGTTTGACGTATTGATGCCTTATAGCAACGTCAAACTAGACAGTGTTTATGGATTAACGCAGGATGCGATTTTTTCACGCGGCCCTAGTGGCGTTAAACTCACGGGGATTTTTATCGGCGGGCGTGATTTAGCCTTGGCAATGGATATGCTGACCACTTGCCAACAGGCGATGGTGCCACCGTTTGAAGTTTCAGTATTTGCTGATCCTAGTGGCGCATTTACCACTGCTGCTGCGTTAGTGGCGTGTGTGGAAAAAGAATTAAAAACCAAACATGGAAAAGAACTCAAAGATTGCACTGCCTTAGTGTTTGGTGGCACGGGTCCAGTCGGACTTGCCACGGGCATTATTGCTTCTTTGGCGGGTGCAGACACCGCATTAGTCGATCATCTATCCATAAATACCGCGCAAGACGTGGCGAATGCGTATAACCGTCGTTTCAGTAGCACACTCAAAGCCGCTGTTGCCAGCAATGATGCTGAAAAAGCCAAAGTGTGTGCCAATGTTGATATTATTTTCTGTGCCGCTAAAGCAGGTATTCAGGTATTAAATGCCACAGTATTAAAATCAGCTACGCAATTAAAAGTCGCGGGTGATGTTAACGCCGTACCGCCTATGGGCATAGAAGGTATTAAGCGTAATGATCGGGGCGTACCATTAATTCATGCAATTAATGCGCCAAACGCGGTTGGTGTTGGCGCGTTAGCCGTCGGCAATGTCAAATATCAGCTACAACATGAAATGCTAAAACTGATGCTGACAACCGACAAACCGTTGTATCTGGATTTTCGACAAGCGTTTGATAAAGCCAGAGAATTAGTTTAACGACTTGTCTACGAAAAGCACGAAAATAGGATGGACTGACGCAAGTGAGCATCATCTGTCGTGATTGATAAACTTCGACCCTCAGCCCATCTTATCGTGCTAATCCAAACCCGCTACAATGCGGGTTTTTTTATGCAAGAAGCACACAAATCAAAACCAACATGGCAAAAGTAAAACCCACCAACGAAGAACCGTTAGAAAAACAACTCTGGAAAGCCGCTGATAAATTGCGCAAAAACATTGATGCAGCCGAATACAAGCACGTTGTATTGGGTTTAATTTTTCTCAAGTACATTTCAGATTCGTTTGAAGAACATCATGCCAAACTGGTACAAGGTGAAGGCGAGTATGCAGGGGCAGCCCCAGAAGACCGCGACGAATACCAAGCCGAAAATATCTTTTTCGTGCCACAAGAAGCACGATGGTCGTTTTTACAAGCTCACGCTAAACAGCCCAATATCGGCACTTTGGTTGATACGGCAATGGATGTTATCGAACATGAAAACACCGCGCTTAAAGGCGGCGTTTTGCCCAAAGGCTTTGCTAAATCAAATCTTGATCCCACCAGTTTAGGCGGCTTGATTGATTTAATCGCCAATATTGCGCTGGGTGATGCAAAATCGCGTAGTGCCGATGTTTTAGGTCATGTTTTCGAGTATTTTTTAGGCGAATTTGCCTTAGCCGAAGGCAAACAGGGCGGGCAGTTCTATACACCGCGCAGTATTGTTGAATTGTTGGTTAATATGCTTGAACCCTACAAAGGGCGGGTATTTGACCCGTGTTGTGGTTCGGGTGGTATGTTCGTGCAGTCGGAAAAGTTTATCCAAGAGCATCAAGGACGGCTAGATGATATTTCTATTTACGGACAAGAAAGCAACCAAACCACTTGGCATTTAGCCAAAATGAACCTTGCCATTCGGGGCATTGATAGCTCACAAGTGAAATGGAACAACGAAGGCTCATTTTTAAACGACGCGCACAAAGACTTAAAAGCCGATTTTATTATTGCTAATCCACCGTTTAACGTCAGCGACTGGAGCGGGGAATTATTACGCGGTGATGGTCGTTGGCAATATGGCACACCCCCTGCGGGTAATGCCAACTTTGCGTGGTTACAGCATTTCATCTATCACCTAGCCCCCAATGGACAAGCGGGCGTAGTGTTATCAAAAGGCGCGTTGACTTCTAAAACCAGCGGAGAGGGTGAAATCCGCCGTGCCTTGATTGAAGATGGCAACGTGATTGATTGCATCGTTAATCTACCCGCTAAATTGTTTTTAAATACCCAGATTCCAGCGGCGTTATGGTTTATGAGTCGTAATCGTAGGGGCGGATTGCATCCGCCTTTGCACTCCCGTCCCAACGAAATACTTTTTATTGATGCGCGAAACCTAGGGCATTTAATCAATCGCCGCACGCGTGAGTTATCCGAAGCGGATATAAAACAAATCGCCGCGACTTATCACAACTGGCGCAGGGCGGATGCAATCCGCCCCTACGAGGACATCAAAGGATTTTGTTGTTCAGCATCGATTGAACGAGTGAAAGAATTGGATTATGTTCTAACCGCAGGGCGTTATGTCGGTTTACCCGATGAAGAGGATGATTTTAATTTTAACGAGCGATTTAGTGCGTTAAAAATCGAATTTGCCGCGCAGTTAAACGAAGAAGCCGAATTGAATAAAGCGATTATGGAAAATCTGGCAAGGATTAAGTTATGAGTCAATTAAATACTGATTATTATGCCCGTTGTATTGCCACCTTAGACAAGGCATTTACTACCTTAAAACACTTAACAAGTGATGATGATTTATACGATATTTATCGCGCCGCGTGTGTCAAAGAATTTGAAATTATTTTGGAACAAACGGGCAAATTATTAAAAAAATGTTTAAAGCCTTATTTTGCCAGCTCTAAGCAAGTTGACCAGTTGAATTTTAAAGATATATTTCGTTATGCCGCCAAACATGGATTAATTAATTTAGAAGAAGCTGAACGTTGGTTACAATATCGGGATAATCGTAATGATACCGCCCATGATTACGGTGCGGGTTTTGCCGATGATACGCTGGTGTTGTTGCCACAATTTATTCAGGATGCGTACCGTGTTAATGAGGTTATAAAAAATCAACCATGAGTCAGATACTTTATTTACGCGAGCAAGACAGACTGCAATTAGTGCAGCTATTAGCCCATTATTTACCCGATGTGACGGCTTGGGCTTATGGTTCGCGGGTAAAGGGCGATGCGCACGAGGCGAGCGATTTGGATATTGTGTTGCGTTCGCCCGATTTAAAACCGATTCCGATAATGGCATTAGAGGATTTTTTGGAGGCGGTGCGGGAATCAAATATTCCGATTTTGGTTGAGGCGCGGGATTGGGCGCGGTTGCCACTCAGTTTTCATCAGGAAATTTTGAGGAATTATGTGGTGTTGAGAGAGGCTGAAAATTTGGCAAGGATTGAGTTATGAGTGAGTGGCGGTGTAGGGGCGGATTGCATCCGCCCTATAATTACATACACCCATCATTGCATCCACCCTCTATGCAATCCATAATGACAGCGTGCGGAACAAGGGGGGCGCGTGCAACGCGCCCCTACGATGGATATGCACACAAAATATTTCAGGTATCAATATGACATTTAATCCAAATATTCATCACCGCCAATCTATTCGGTTGCAGAAATACGATTATTCACAGGTGGGATTATATTTCATCACTATTTGCACAGATAATCGACAATCGTTATTTGGAAAAATTATCAATGGTGAAATGCTATTGAATAACGCAGGAATTATTGCGCGTAATGAATGGCAAAAAACAGCCGAAATGCGCCCTAATGTGATATCGGATGAATTCGTTATTATGCCTAATCATTTACATGGCATTATTAATATGACGGGTATTCAAGAACCTGCGCAACAGGAGCAACAAGGGTGCGTGCAACGCGCCCCTACGGTTGGAGATATTGTGCGGGGATATAAATCATCGGTTACTAAACAAATTAGACAATTACATGAAAATTTTAATCTACTCGTATGGCAACGTAATTATCACGAACATATTATCCGTAACGAAGAATCTTATTTAAAAATAGCAGAATATATTCAAACCAATCCGTTACGATGGCAGGAAAATAAATATTATGACTAAACTCACCGAATCCGCCGTTGAAGATTTCGCTATAAAATTATTTGAACGCTTAGGCTATCAATATATCCACGCCCCAGATATTGCCCCAGACGGCAAGCATCCAGAGCGTAGCCGTTATGATGAAGTGGTATTGATTGACCGTTTAACCGCCGCCGTTAAGCGCATTAATCCCACTATTCCAGAACTTGCCAGACAACAAGCCGTTAAAGACATTACCCGCATTCAATCCCCCCGATACCTTAGCCAATAATGAAACCTTTCACCGTGCTTTAACCGAGGGCGTGAAAGTCAGTTATAACCAACACAGTCAAGAGCGCGGGGATTTAGTGTGGTTGCTTGATTTTGCCAATCCCGACAATAACGAATTCATTGTTGCCAATCAGTTCACGGTGATTGAGAACCAACAAAACAAACGCCCTGATTTAGTGCTGTTCGTGAATGGCTTACCGTTGGTGGTGGTTGAATTAAAAAATCCTACCGATGAAAACGCCACGATTAAAGCCGCTTATCAACAGTTAGACACCTACAAACACACGATTCCTAGCCTGTTTACTTATAACGCCTTGCTGATTATTTCCGATGGGCTAGAAGCGAAAGCGGGTTCATTGTCGGCAGATTTAAGCCGTTTTATGGCGTGGAAAACCGTAGGGGCGGATTGCATCCGCCCTAATGACGACATTAGTGAAAACAGTGACTACAACAAGGGTGCGTGCAACGCACCCCTACAGGAGATTGAACGTGCCAAAGCGAAATGGACGCAAATGGAGGCGTTAATCGGCAGTGAACAGCGTATAAATAATATCGTTCAGGACATTGTTAGCTACTTTGAAGCACGGCAAGAAGTATTTGCAGGTAAAGGCATGATTGTCAGTATGTCACGCCGTATCGCGGTTGATTTGTACGAGGCCATCATCAAAATCAAACCCGAATGGCATTCAGACGAGTTAAACAAGGGGGTGATTAAGGTTGTCATGACCGCCGCCTCATCGGACGGTTACAAACTGGCAAAACATCACACCACCAAACAGCAACGTAGGCTATTGGCAACGCGCATAAAGGATAATAACGACGAGTTAAAGCTGGTGATTGTTCGTGATATGTGGCTAACAGGCTTTGATGCTCCCAGTCTGCACACCTTGTACATTGATAAACCGATGCAAGGACATAACCTGATGCAAGCCATAGCGCGGGTGTGCGGGTTTATTTGGATAAGCCAGCGGGTTTAGTGGTGGACTATCTAGGCATTGCCGCTGATTTAAAAAAAGCGTTAGCGTTTTATACCGCCGTTGCCAGTAATGACAGTGCGAAAACACTGATACAGCATGAACAATTACGCGAGTTAGCCGTTGTTCTTACGCAAAAAATCCGTGAGAACGCATCTATTGATTGGACGCACAAGGAAAGCGTGAGAGCCAGATTAAGGGTTGTCGTCAAAAGGTTGTTGAAGCAATATGGCTACCCACCTGATATGCAGAAACTCGCTACTGAAACTGTGTTGAAACAAGCGAAAATAATTGCCAATGAGTTGGCAACACGCTAAAACCACAAGCAGTCAACTTTGATATGCTATACATTTTTTTCAGACAAAAACCCGATTAATCTATATCATGCTCGATATTTTTAATAACTAAGAGATTTCTATTATGCAAATAGCTGACAATATGGCAGTATCCATTCACTATACCTTGACTAATGATGAGGGCGAAGTGCTGGATAGTTCGCGGGATGACAACGAGGCGTTAGTTTATCTACACGGCGAAGGCAATATTATTTCTGGGCTAGAAAAAGCTCTACATGGCAAAGCCACGGGTGACAAATTTAACGTGCGTATTGCCGCTGAAGATGCCTATGGTGAATTCATGGAAGATAGAATACAAGTGATTTCCCGCGCTATGTTTGAAGGCGTTGAACAGCTGGAACTCGGTATGCAGTTTCAAGCAGATGTTAGTGATGGTCCTGGCGTTGTGACAATTACTCATATTGAGGGCGATGACGTTACCATTGACGGTAATCATCCGTTAGCTGGTCAGTCTTTAACATTCGATGTAGAAGTTATCGAGGTAAGAGATGCAACCGCTGAAGAATTGGAACACGGTCATGTTCATGGTGCAGGTTGCCACCACTAATCACCGCTCGTTATGATTACCAGTCCTTATTAAGGACTGGTAATCCAAACATAATCATAAGCCTAGCAATAAAAGGCTTATAATGCACGAATCCTTAGTTTTTCCATTCAAAGATTCATGCCATCCACTCCAGATTCTTCCCCGCTGTTATTTACCAGTTTTTCACTAGACGAATCACTGCTACAAGCCGTCAAAAAAATAGGCTTTGAACACCCGACACCTGTACAAGAACAGGCAATTCCTCCCTCGTTAGCCTATAAAGATTTATTAGTCAGTGCTAAAACAGGTAGCGGTAAAACGGTCGCGTTTTTATTGCCCATGCTGCAACGCTTGCTTGGCTCGCGCTCAACATTATTTGGCACGCGTGCATTAATACTTGCTCCTACGCGTGAACTCGCCAGACAAACTTACGACCAGTGTCTGCAACTCATCGAATTTACTGAATTAAAAGTTGGTTTAATCACTGGCGGCGAAGATTTCAAACAACACCAAAGCCTATTACGCCGCAATTTTGAAATCATTATTGCCACGCCTGGTCGTTTGCTAGAATTGATGAACCAAGAAAGCGGCGACTTTACTCATTTGGAAGTGTTGGTACTCGACGAAGCGGATCGTATGCTGGACATGGGTTTTAGTGATGACGTGTTAAGCATTGTGAGTCATTGTAACGCCGCACGGCAAACGCTATTATTTTCTGCCACGCTCACCCATTTTGGTGTCATCAAAATAGCCGATAAGATTTTAACCAATCGCAAAGTCATTGCCTTAAACACCCTGCAAGACGAACACTTACAAATTGAGCAACAAATCATTCTCGCCGACGACAATGACCACAAACAAAAGCTACTCGCGTGGCTATTGATTAATGATGAATACGAAAAAGCCATTATTTTTACTAATAGCCGCTTACAAGCCGATGCACTGCAAGGTCCATTACGCGGTAAAAAACTGCGTGTCGGTGTGCTGCACGGTGAAATGGAACAAAAAGATCGCAATCGCACCATGATTTTATTCCGCGAAGGCGTGATTAATATCATCGTTGCCACTGATCTCGCGGCGCGTGGATTGGATGTTAAAGGCATTAATCTCGTGGTTAATTTTGATGTTCCCAGAAACGGCATCGATTATATTCACCGCATAGGACGTACTGGACGTGTCGATGAACTAGGCACCACGATTACCCTAGTCAAGCACACCGAATGGAATTTAATGTCCAGCATCGAACGTTTTTTAAAACAAAACTTTATCCGTCGCACCATCAAAGAATTAGCCGCTAAATATCAAGGTCCGAAAAAGCTAAAAGCCTCAGGTAAAGCAGTAGGCAGTAAGGGCAAACCAGAGCCTAAAAAAGCAGAAGTCGTTAAAGTAAAAGTACGTCATCGCGATAAGAAAAATGTCGGTAAGCGTAGAGTGCCGACCACTGCGCCTGTTTTGGAACAGCCAAAAGAGCAAATCGCGACCGATAGTTGATAACAGCATCCACGGTAGAGACCTTGCATTGAAGGTCTCTACCACATCGCTGGCTTAAGTAAAAATGTGCAGAACTTCATTGATACCTTCAATAAATATTTCCCGCGAAAATCTTTTTGCACTTTCCTCACAGGCTTCACGCATGGCTAATGCAGCGTCTTTATCCATAAACTTGACAGCGTCAACAATGTCAGCAACCGATAGTTGCTTAGAAAGCAATAGACCCGTTTTTCCATGTTGCAAGGTTTCCAATAAGCCACCCTCTGCTACACCAATGACAGGCTTACCCGCAGCCATTGATTCTACGGGTGCCATGCCAAAATCCTCGTCAACAGGAATATAAAGGGTAGCAATTGAGTTACCGACCCAATTACGTATCTGCTCATCTGACTGCCATCCTGTAATATGAATATTTGGGTAATTCTGTGCCATTTCTCGAAGCTTGGCTTCTTCGCTTCCTCCCGAAACAACCACGAGTTTTTTGTCAGAAAGTAAGGTAAATGCCTCAATAATCTTATCGATCCGCTTAAGCGGATCTAACCGCGCATTTGATAGATAGTAGTCTCCTTGGCTCTGCCATTTGAAGCCTTTTATGTCTATCGGCGGATAAACAATCCGTGAATCAATGCCTGTATATTTTAGTAATCGTCCTTTTATATTATTCGAATTTGCCAGAGTTTCGTCCATGTGTTGAATACAACGCTTGTAACTAAATCCTAGATAAAGCATTAATATTTCAAAAAATGGGTGCAGCCACCAACTAAATTGAGAGCGATAAAATGCCCTTTGATCAAAAATATATCGTGGTGGGGTATGGCAATAGTAAATATTACGCCCCTGTTTATGTTGTTCGACAGCATAAATAGACGACTGTCCACTGTATATACAAATGTCGTATTCCTTGAGGAAATCCGTATTATGAGTGAACAATTTTTTCATGGATAACATTTTTGGACTGGCAGGTACTTTATCGGATAATACGCGTATGTTTAAATCCGTCGGTTGAGGGTAGCTATCATTCGTCCAGTAACCAGTGCATAAATCTGCATTAAGTCCTTCACATAGATCAAGTATCAGACGTTCTCCACCACCACGAATGGCAAAATAATCATGCAGTACGATGATCTTAGGTTTCAGGGCTAGCGTTTCATTATTTTCATTCATTATTAATTCCTGCACTTTTCCCAGACTTTCATTTTTGATCCCCTAGCTTACGATAAGCATCTGCAACCATTTTAGGCTCGCCTTGTAGACGAATTTGCCCATGCTCCAACCAGATTAGCCGAGAACATTGGGTCACCAAAAAATCCAGATTGTGCGACACCATAATAGTAGTGATACCACTGCGGATCATTTTCTGCATTCGTGCAGTACATTTGCGAATAAAAAACATATCACCGACTCCCAATATTTCGTCCAATAATAAAATATCGGGTTCAATTTCGGTCGCCAACGAAAACGCAAGTCGCGCATACATTCCAGAGGAATAGGTCTTAACGGCTTCATCCATGAAATCGCCTATCTCGGCAAATTTAATGATGCCATCGAGTTTCGCCTGAATTTGTTTTTTAGATAGTCCCATTAAAGCACCCGCTAAAAAACAATTCTCTCTTCCCGTCAACTCTGCCTGAAAACCTATGCCTAGCTCTAACAGTGGCACAAGGCGACTAGAAGGGTTGACGATGACGTTTCCAAGCTGAGGCTTAATAACGCCCGCAATGACTCTTAGCAAGGTGGATTTTCCAGCACCATTGCGACCTATCAACCCAATTGTTTCGCCTTTATCAATGGTGAATGATACGTCTTTTAAGGCTTCGAAATACTCCGCTCTCCTGTTTTTGGCAAGATTGCTTAGAGTGGTTCGTAAGGAGCGATGCTGTGTGGCGTGATGGTCAAAACGCACACTGACATTTTCGATTTTTATTATTTCCTGCATGATTGCTTACAGATAGAAGTAAAAGCGTGGCGTGAAATGGTGCAGTGCCCAAATACCCAGTCCTAAAAATACACTGGCAATACCAGCTGTTACCTGCCAATCCAAAAGCGATGGCAGACAATTGTAATAAAGCGGTTTTTGAAACAGCGCGGCAAAATAGGTGACGGGATGATAAACCAATAGTTCAGACTGTAAACTACCCATCGGCATGGAGTCGGCTTTAAATAAAATAGGGGCTGAAAAAAAAGTCAGCATCAATCCAGTCGTTGCCAACGGCTTGATGTCACGGAAAAAAGTATACGCAACCGCAAGCAACATTCCAATGCCCAATGCGGCGGCACTGGTTATAAAAATCGATATGGGCAGAATAAAAATATGGATTGTCCATGTTGGTTTGACGAAAGCTAATATGACTAGCACCACGGCAAATGCACAAAAAAAGTCAATTGCGGCGATTAACCATCGGGTTAATGGAAATATAAAGTATGAAATAGCCAGCTTTTTAAGTAACCATTCCCCAGCAATAATGGATTCCATCACACCCAGAATAGTCGCTTCAAAATAACGCCAAGGCACTAAGGCAGAAAACAAATAAACCACATAATCCGATAAAGACATTCTATTGATGGCGGAAAAAACTAGGCTCAATGTTCCTAAATATAAAACAGGTTCAAGGACATTCCACATTATTCCCAAGGTGGTATGTCGATAACGCAACTTGATTTGAGTAAAGGCATAAGCCTTTAAAAATCCCCAATTAAGATTTTTGAAGTGGATTAACATGGCTATTCGTTTTATTTCTGGATAACAATACCGTAACAAGTGGTTGGAAAACCATCAACCATGAGTTTCAAATGCGCTGGATTCATACTTTTATCATAATACTTGGATCGGCTAGGAGAAGGCGGCACATCATGAGGATAAGGAGGTACATCTATAAACCAGTCAACAGGTGACGAACCAACATCGAAAGAGATGGCAGGTATTTTATAACCCTGCAATTTAAGCCGTGCTGCTAACTGCTCAAAATCCTTTCTTCTAAATAACACGGTTGGCCAATTATCGATGGTTTCTTCTTCGCTGGCGTAATTGAATTCAGTGGTATGAATAGCAATTCCACCTGGCTTTAATACCTTGAGGGATTGTTCAACGAACCGTAGACCCTTCTCAATTGAGCCAAGGTGTTCAAATGCGCAGATAGACCAACAGAAATCAAACTTTTCATTCATATCTTCTGGGATATTATTCATATCCACATATCTATGGCTAACTAAAGCATCGAAATCTGGTTTTGAAAGAAAATCGGATTTGTAAACTTTATCTAAGTTTTGTGCGTGCTGATTGGTAGCAATCCAACCTTCAGCCTCTTGAGTTGCTGGATCGAGGTCTGTGACTAATACACTGATACCTTTTGATGCAAAATAGGACGGAAAAGGTTCTTCGCCACAGCCGAATCCCACAGCACTCAGACCTTTTTGTAGCTTTCCTGCACTCTCAATCGATTTTAATAGGTATGCGTTTTCCCACAGTTTTCTATGCAATAGCGGTGCCATTCTTAATTGGTTACAGGTGTCAATAAACCAACTTTCACAAAAATCATCAAATTTTGTTGCCGCCCAACTCAGGTTAAAAGGGCTTTGTTTTGTATTTTCTGTCGTTAAATGATGCCCTTGATACATAACACTGGCTAAATAATTACCAAAAACTTTAGCGTTCCATCGTAAAGCAGGTAGGTCTCGTAAAATCTCGTTTAACGCTACACAATTGGGTTGTTGTGCATCATTAATAAGGCTAAGCATTTTTTTTATATCATCATCGAACATTGGCTAACTCCGCAATTGTAGTAAATACGTCTGTTGGCTTTATATTCGCCAGACAAACACTCGTATAATTTCCTGCTAAATTACATACCAGATTTTCATTACGATAACAGGGTGAACAAGGAAAATCGGTTTTGTTTGGCATAATCGCTTTACTCTTTAAATAGTGCCGAGAAATAACCTTGCCACTGGTAGGTCCAAAAATTCCAATAGCTGGCAAAGACAGAGCCGCCGCTAAATGTACAAATGAAGAGTCGGGGGAAATGATTAAATCACACTGCGCTACGATGGCAAATGACGCTCTGAGTGGTTGGACTACTTTGATGATATTGTCTGCCTCATATCCTTCAATAGCATCGTTATTGAATACAAGAACCAATGAATCTTGCGAAAGTGTGAATGCCAGTTCTTTAATTTGAAGCCAGTTTCGATAGGTTTCGGCTGAATTGGCTTGGATGCCAATTATTTTTTTATTATTTTGATTGATGTTTGCAATATATGCTTCGGCTACTTGGCGTTCAGCGGCACTGATTTCGTAACGGGGAGTATAGCCATATTGAGCAAGCTCCTTCTTGCTGATTCCCATAGCAGACGCGAATATTTCTATGCGATTGCTCTTTATAGTGGGGAACTCCATTGTTTCAATACGACTGGCAGGACAATCGGTAAGGTCATACCATCTCGCATAATCAGTAGTTTGCAACGATTCAGCTTCTATATCGATACATTCAAAATCGTCATTACCTTCCAATAAAGGGAAAAATGCCTTTGGAATTGCAAAATGTATGATTTCTTGTGGGTATTTTTTGCGTAACGCACGCAATCCAGCCGTCATCATCAGCAGATCACCGAGACCACCCATTGCGCGGGTGACCAGTATCGTTCCAACTTTTCCTTTCGGTTTTTGGCGAGTTACATAATGAATCTGATTCGGACGACGATAATTCAAATAATAGAGAAACGCTAAAGCCGTAATCCGTAGCACTTTGACAATACCAAGAGGGCGCAACAATGAAATATTTGCGGCCTTCATCCAAACTAACTGAGTAATAAAAGCCAGACGCATACTCACGGGAGCTTCGGCAAAAAGCACAGCTGCTATGTTACCTTTGTAAGTGCTTTTAAGCTGTTTTACGAACCAAAAACGCACTTTATCATCAGAATACAGTTCATAAATACCACGCCATAATAAGGTACGGTACTCACCGATACGCCCGACACTTAATAATACAGACATGAATCGACGATAAAGAAGTGGGCGATTTACTCGACTGGGTAACAGATAGGGGCGCAACGCAAAGTTCAATGCAACGGATTCTGCTTGTTCCATATTACCGAGTAATATATCCAGTTTTGCACGCGTTGCTATGAGAGCTTGTCGCACCGATGGGAAACGTTGAGGTTGTGCTGCGTCGGCGAGATTAAGCGTATCGCGAGCCAAAGAAAGTAAATATTGATCCAACAAACCTTCCGCCCAACAATCCAAACCTTCCAGCCACTCCTGAGGTAAGGCAATCTTCTGACTGAACATAGCTTCTGTTGCTTCAACCAGAAGCTCTTGAAATTCGTAGGCAAAAACATCGATATTTGCGATGGATTTTAGATTTATTCCCGCATAGTGACACAGAGCCGAAACAATATATTTATCAGTCAACGCCTGCTGTTTAACATCTCTGTCGAAACGAGACCAAATCCAAAAAACAGTCTGGTATTTGCGCTCGAAAGCAAGGTGTTTAAGTGTGCTTAGGTCTTCGTTATCGCTGCTCATCGTTATGGAATTACGCTTCAGTTAATGCACGTTCGATTTGAGACTTTTCATCTACGACTAATCGAATCAGTTCAGATTGACGAAGTCTATCATTACCCGATAAAGTCGGAGCATTTAAAAACTGATCAATGCTTTGCAACGCTGCTTCCAGATTACCAACCTGATTCAAGCAGATTATCTTGCGAAATTGCGCTTCCAATGCCAAACCTTCGCCGTTAAATGTTTCTACCTTACGATAATAATCAATGGCATCGAGAAATCTGCACTCTAACTCAAGACAAAAGGCATACCAATAAACTGCGTGGCGCAATACTAGAGATTCCGCTACAGAAAGTTTGGTTTCAGTCAGTATTTTTGCAAGAAACGCCTGAGCTTTAGGATATTTTTTTTCTTCAATCAGTATCCATGAATATCTAAACCCCGCATGAAATTTAAGCTCATCGCGCTGTGCAGAACTATAACTTGATAGATAATAACTTAATGCTTGTTTTCGGCTGTTTCCTATGTTCTCAAGACACCAGCCACAATTAAAAAAAACATCTGGCTGACTGATTCCATCGATACCAATACACTGTTTGAACAAAGGAAATGCCTCAGAAAAACGCTTTTCATTTAAAAATGCAATAGCTTGTTCGTATAATGTCAAATCACTCATCCTAGTTTATTTTTCCAAAATAATTAATACCATTCTTGGCAGTGGATTCCAACATCCATGCGGAATAATGATTCAAGTGAAGCATGACTGCCAGTCCTTTAAAGGTCTGGCAGTCATTACTATCGTTATAACAGCTTAAATTTAGTGGCGTGTATTTTGTACAAAACTGACTACTGCTTAGTGAGTGGCACTAAAGGAATATGATAACTTTCTATAATTGCTTGAATTTCAGTGGCATTATCAGTAATCAGTTTATCCAGTATCTCTTTGCGTTCTTTATCTGGTTTACGCACTCCCATTGCCATTGCAAAATCGAATTTTATAGCGGGTGTAGATTGCATTGGAATTAGACTGTAGCTATTTTCAAGGCTTTGCGCGGCAACATAAGCTGCCATAGGCCCCCATAAAATCACCATATCAATTTTTTGAGCTTTTAAATCTTTGTCAATTTGCATGGCGACATTATTTTCATTGTCCCCCGACATGGACTGATAAGAAATACCTTGATCCAGTAGCCCATTTTTTTGCAACCACGTTGTTCCAGGTCCTTTATCAAACATGGCGATTTTTAATTTATCTTGTTCTGGCAAGGGCAGGGCAGCCAGTTGTGCCGAGTCTTTAATGTCATCATAACCACGCCCTTTGGCAATCAGCAAAACGTAAGTCGATTGGTAATACGGTTTGGTGTTAAGCGTTAAATCATAGCCATCTGGCACACCAATCACCACATCACATTTAAAATTTTTGCTATCAACTTCCATTTCATTGACAGGAGCGGTTAGGGTATTGCGAATAAAGCCAATACGTTGTGCAAACCAAGTATATTCAACAGTTTGACCCAATTTTTTGGCAAACAATTCGGCAATTTTATTTTCAAAGCCATCTTGTTTTTGAGTGGAATAGGGTGGATTTAATGGATCAGCACAGACTTTAAATTTTTCCTCAGCGTGTGCGCTAGAAACAGTCATCACTAAATATAAACCCGCAACGAGCGGCGTAATTTTCATAGATATTTCCTTAAGGATGGTTTACATTTCTTCAATAAAGGTGTTTTCTATCGGCGTTTGTACATAGTGTTTTTTCTCATCCCAGAAATAATAATAGCCTTTGTCAGCGGTGGTTACTTTGCCATTTTTAATTGTCCACGTTTTTGTTGTAGAACCGTTAGCGTAAGTGACTAAATAATCACCATCTAAAAATTCAACAACTTTTCTGGATAATTTATTTTGTTGGTCTTGTGTACAGCCTGAGAGTAAAGCTAGTACCAAGAATAATTTAATAAGTAGTTTCATAACAGATTTTAAGTTAGGGTTGGAGGTTATGCGATTAGAAAAGTATAGCATTCAGTGGATACATGATAAATTTATTACTCAATAATAAGTTTTTACTTTTGGACATGACTGCCAGTCCTTTAAAGGACTGGCAGTCATTAATATCGCTATAACAGGTTTAACCCACTACCCATGAGGCTAAGGATGGTTGAGATTAGGGGCTAAGTAGTTACGTTTTAGCGAGCTATCCATATATTATTATTTGATATACAATCAAATTTTGCGTAACTTATTGAAGTTGGACTTGATGATGACTATCGACTTAAAATCCCGAAACTTTAGGCAAGCCCTATTTCTAATTTTCAGCATAACTGGACTGCTATTTTTTTCCGACACAATTTTAGCGCATGAGCGCTGGATTTTATCACCAGAACAAATTGATCATTGGAATTCCAAGCAGCGACCAGATATTTTCTCTCAATTTTCACCCCTCAATCTGAGTATGATTTCGGTGTTTTCAGTATTCATCATCGGATGGGTATGGCTGGGTTTTACTGGAGCTCGTGAATTATTTCCAGATTTGCAGGCAAAATTAGCGTCCTATGGGGATCACGTTCCCCGTATTTTACGAGTTTGTCTTGCGTGGATTTTATTATCATCGGCTTTAGGTGCTGAACCACGCTTTGGGATATTGCCGTTTACCACACCCACATTTTTAGCACCAGATCTTGACCTAAATCAGCTAGGCTCTGCGTGGGCTTGGTTACGTTGGGTTGAAGTTGTTTTAGGTCTGACTATTCTTTTTGGTATTTATGTACGATTATTTTCGATTCTACTTATTATATTAAGTTGTTTGGGTGGGTATCTCTATGGTGATGCCATACTTGCTTATGCCGGTGCTATAGTCGGAGCTAGTATTTATCTGGTGCTGCAAGGTTCTGGCAGGCATTATTTGCCTTTGCCGACTCCAGTCTTATTTCATGGCATACAGACTTGGCTTGCTGAACAGCCTCGGCAACGCGCTCAAGCCATTATGCGGATTTTGACAGGTACAACATTATTGTACCTTGGGGTGTTTTTTAAAGTGATGCAGCCCAATCTTTCGATTGGTATTATTACCCACTACCAATTACCCATCCTGTCACTCAATCCAGAGGCTTTTACACTGGTGATGGCTCTGGTTGAAGTAAGCACTGGGATTTTGATGATGGCTGGCGTTTTATTACGTCCTTTGTCATTGTTTTTAATAGCGGCATTTTCTATATTTGCCTTGTTATTGCCAGAAACGCCGACTGAGCATATTCTTTTTTATGGGGTTGTTTTATCCTGCCTTATCAATTCTGCTGGTCATTTACGGCGACCGATACCCAGAGATAAAGCCGCTCATATCGTGATTATAGGAGGGGGACTTTCTGCCCTACAAACCGCTATCAAAATTGAAAGGCTTATTGGTGAATACTCCAATGTCAGGATTACATTACTACATGAGCAAGCGAATTTTTTGTTTGCACCCTTTCTGCCAGAAGTGATTGGCGGTACCGTTCAACCTGGCAATGTGGTCAATCCGTTTCGGCGTATTATTCAGCAGACTAATGTGGTTGTGGGGCATTTGGAGTCTATTGATGAGACCGCACAAAAAG
The DNA here is from genome assembly GCA_903902705.1 of uncultured Methylococcales bacterium. Lineage (GTDB taxonomy): Bacteria > Pseudomonadota > Gammaproteobacteria > Methylococcales > Methylomonadaceae > UBA4132. The sequence goes on along the minus strand of CAIUVX010000105.1, from coordinate 6,997 downwards.
TTATAGCAAGGCGAAAAAACAACGAGATTATCGAGCTACAGTACGATAGCTTAATCGTTGCACTTAATCAAAAATCGAACCGTTCCAGTATCTCTGGCATGATGGCTCATGCTTGTTCCATTGATTCAGTAGCAGATGCACTTCGCATCAGGCAGCGTGTACTTGATTTAGTCGAGGAAGCTGAGTTTGCTAATGATCCAGATGAGCAAGTTCGTTTACTCACTTTTGCCATCTTGGGTGGTGGGGAATCAGCCTCGGCAATAGCCGTTGAAGTCAGTCAAATACTGCGGGCTGCCGAATCTTCTTACTCAGTGTTACGACAGTCAGGTTGGCAGGTACATCTTTTTGATGAGTTGGGGCAGCATCGATCTGATTTTGAGAAAAAAATAACTCAAAAACGAGCTAAACTTTTAAAAAAAGCAGGCGTTATCGAACATCTGGAAGATCAAATTACCAGTATTACTCAGAGAGACCTGTTTTTTTCCAGTGGACAGAGTCAGTCAGTGGGGCTTGTAATAAATGCGTCTTTGACGCTGCCTACCATTCCTTTTAAGCAACGTGGCAATTTGAACTGGCCGTTTGCAATTAACGATGAGCTGCGTTTGCAAACATTTGAGAATATTTGGATAGCAGAAACGAGTCAGAGTCTTGATCATACCCAATTTTCTTTCACCGATGATCTGGTCGATTTAGGCTATAGTGCTGGCTTTAACGCTTGGGCTAATACGCAAGGCTATTCGCCCCGTCCATTTAAAAAACACCATCATCTTGTTCAACCCTACAATATGGGGCAATATTCTTTGTGTTGCCTAGGGTGGTTTATGGTTAGCGGAAAGCCTGCCTGGTTTGTGTCTCGTCTGATTAATTTATTGTCAGTACCTGGATTGGAAAGAAATTTACGCCTTATTATTGACTGGTTTCTAGTGTTGGCTTTTCGTAACGATATTGCGGTTTTGGCACAAGCACCTTCTGCACATTTACAAAGATCGCACTTTAAAGCGGGTGATGAAGTTTTTCATCAGGGTAATGCTGGAGAAACAGCCTATGCAGTCGATTCAGGTCGTTTAAAAGTGATTCAGGATGGTCGTAAAATCAGGGAACTAAGCTCTGGCGATTATTTTGGAGAAATTATGCCCACCCATCAAAATAGACGCGTGGAAACCGTTCAATGTATTACCGACTGTGAATTGAAGCTTATTTCTCAAGAAGATCTTAAAGCGTTGATTAAAAGCGGTTGGCTAATGGGCAAAGCCGTTCGCAATCTAAGTGACTATCAAGCAGTGGAGGAAAAGTCTGGATTTTCGCTGGGTATAAAGCGACTGACCTATGTAAGTAAAGTGAATGCAGTACTTGATGAGGAAGCTATCGTTGAGATAGGGCGCATATCGAGTGAGAACAATAAAAAGAGAGATGTAACTGGTGTTTTGATCTCGGTGCGAGATTATTTTTTTCAGGTTCTTGAGGGAGAAGAGGCGATTATCGACCAGTTGGTAGAAAAAATTAGCCGAGATCCACGGCATAATGAAATAACCATACTCAGTTCAGAGACTGGCTGTGAAGAGCGTCTTTTTACAGATTGGGGTATGAAAACGGTTGCGCTTAGTGAAACTAACGACCTTATGTTGTTGGCTATCGGGATGATGCTACAAAATATAGCTCAATCCTATAATACCATTGGTCGCTATACTCAACCAGCTCTGCTTAAATACTTAATGGAAGGTATTAATCCTTTAACCATTCCAGTCAAAAGTATGCAAAAAATTGTCGTCTCTGGCAGCATGACCGATTTTTCAGAACTGTCAAAGCACTTTGTTTTGGAGGAGCAGGTTAATGCGGTTAATAGTTATTTGGAAATTTGTACAACCTCATTTATCGAATATGGGGGGCAAGTCGCAAAATATGCAGGGGGTTGTATTGTGGCTCACTTTGCTGCCGATCAGGTTGATGCGGCGATTGCCGCCTGCGGAGATGCCTTTAAAAAAATTAAGGCATTGAGTCAAAATAGCCCCATTCATAGTGCTATAAATTGTGGGTTTGGATTGACCGCTGGCGCAATGATCGAAGGTAATATAGGATCGTCTATTAAAATGGATTTCACCGCTTTAGGTAGTATGGTGGATCAGGCTGTTTATTTGGGCGTGCTTGCTAGGGACGTATACAAACCAATTGCGATTAGCGAGTCTATTCAGCTAATGGCAGCACAGTCTTGGGGCTTTGAATCACTTGGAGAATTTTCTTTTACAGAAGCTAATGAACCCACTCAAGTTTATGCGCTTGCTGCTATCGGTGAGGGTTGATAAGAGGCTTTAACAAAGCCTGTCCCTGTTTTCTAACATTATGAATGAACTCAAAAAATCCCAGATACAAAGGAAGTTTTTCTTGGGAAATACCCCGATGTGGGCGTAACCACGAACGTAGTAACGACCAAAAACCTTCCATTGTATTGACATGAACTTCATGAAAACCATCGCCATCTTCGTCCCGTGCATACTCTCCAGCCGAATGATTGACCGTTTTATGTGAATAGCCCCATTCGTCTAAGCGACTGTAAATAGCATATTCGTCGGTATAAATGAGCGTTCCTTTGCTAATGGTTTGTTCAATAAACGGTTTGATGGTCTTTTGTTGAACGTTGGGTAGCATGACAATATGCACTTGTCCGTCCCGTTGAACCATGCCAAAAATAGGTGGTTGATGGCGGTCATTTTTACCCCGTTTGCGGATTTTATTCGAGCTACAAAATGGGCAGCTACATCCACTTTTCCAACGTAATTCCCTGATTGTAGCGTAAACTTTGCTTTCATCTATTAATAATTGAAGACGTAGTATAGCTGGGGCAGTATAAATTGATTACAAAACCGTTCGCGCTGAGCCTGTCGAAGCGTGAATGTGGTTCGACAAGCTCACCACGAACGTTATCATTTTATTGTGCGTTAGCTATATCATGACAAAAATACAGATTTTATCATGTCCTTAAAATACGATATAAGCCTAATAAAAAATATCGCTACCATCATAAAAGCGAATAAAGCTGAGGAAGCCATCATGATTAGATTAACGTATGCCAGCACCACTGACCACGATTGGACACCTGAAGAGTTATTAACCTTACTCACCGAGTGCCAGACCAATAATGCAGCTAATAACATTACAGGCATTCTACTCTATGCGCATGAAACCTTTTTCCAAGTCTTGGAAGGCGAAGAGAGTGTGGTCAATAAAATCTATGAAATAATAGAAAAAGACACGCGGCACAAGGATTCTACTATTATCGAAATGGAGCATATCAAAGAACGTGCGTTTCCCTATTGGAGCATGGGATTTGAAAAAATAGACATTGATAATATTCACAACATCAAAGGGCTGAATGATTTTTTTGCCAAGGATTTCACGCCATTTGGCTTTTCCACGCACAAAAATATCGTTGCTCCGTTGTTGGCACATTTGCGTAATCGGTTGATTAAACAAGTTAGTGTGCCTACGCATGAAGAATTACCGATGACTCATGAAGACCCTTTTATACAGTTTTTACACCGTACCATACGCGCAGGGGTTAAGTTTATGGCGTTGTTGATGGTGGTGGTAATACTGTTCGGCATCGGTGATATTGTGTTTGTGTTGTATGAAAAACTGACTGAGCCTCCTATTTTTCAACTGACGAGTAATGAATTATTAGAAACCTTTGGCGCGTTTATGGCGGTGTTAATCGCCATCGAAATTTTCCTCAACATCACTCTGTATATTCGTAGTGATGTCATTCCCGTCAAACTCGTGGTAGCCACCGCGCTTATGGCAATTTCTCGAAAAATTATCGTTTTCGATTACAAACACATCGATGCTAGTTATGTCAGTGCTTCGGCATTAGTCGTAGTAGCATTAGGTCTTACTTATTGGTTAATACAAAAACATGACTAAGTTAAAAATTCCTGTCGGTATCAGTAGCTGTTTACTGGGTGATAACGTTCGTTTTGATGGTGGACATAAGCGTGATGCTTATATTGTCGGCACACTGTCGCATTATTTTGATTTTCGTCTATTTTGTCCTGAAATGGCGATTGGCTTAGGAACGCCGCGCCCGACTATGCACCTTATCAAGAAAGACAACGCGGTACGTTGCGTGGTAATTAAAGACCCCGACCATGATGTTACCGACCGCTTGAAAGACTATGCAGAGCAACAAAATCATAGCGATTTATGCGGCTATATCGTCAAAAAAGACTCGCCCAGTTGCGGAATGGAACGGGTTAAAGTATTCGCGGGCGAGATACCACATCGTAATGGCGTGGGCATTTATGCAGAGATTATGATGCGTAACTATCCGCTACTGCCTGTTGAAGAAGAAGGGCGTTTAGGCGATGCAGGTTTACGAGAGAATTTTATTCAGCGGGTTTATGTGCTGTATCGCTGGAAACAGCTAATAGCCGAAGGCTTGAGTCCACAATCATTGACCCATTTTCATGCGCGGCATAAATTAATCATCATGAGTCATGGCGATTATCAGCCACTCGGTCAATTATTAGCCAGCGCAACCAAAGCAAATGTTACCGATATTGCCGCACAGTATATTCTGCAATTAATGACTTTATTAAAAGTCGTAGTCAAGCGTAAAAGTCACGTCAATGTATTGCAACATATTCAAGGCTATTTAAAAAAAGAACTCAGCGCGGATAACAAAGCCGAATTATGTGAACTCATTGAACGCTACCGCAACGGTGAAATTCCCTTAATCGTCCCGCTCACTTTATTAAAGCATCACTTCCGCCAAAGCCCCGATGCCTATATTGAAGACTCTTATTATATGTCCCCGTATCCGCAGGAATTACAGCTTATTAATCAGTTATGAATCAAAAATGCAGGAGTCCAATAGCTTCAGCTATTGGCGAGAAAACAGCTAAAGCTGTTTTACTCCTGCAACTTAGCGCGGCAATGCGTATAACGGTTTGTCGGAAACGTCTATTTTCGCTTACGTTCAAATAGCCTTATTCCGACCCACTTGGCTTTGTGTTTTAAGTCATTTTTAGCCGAAATAGTTAAAGACCTCCTTAAAAATATTGTTATTTACTGGCGTAGTGCTACTATCTGAGGAGTAGACTCTTCTACTCCTCAAAAAAGGCACGCCGCCATGACTGCATTAACCCCCGCTACACAACACACCAGACAACTGCTTGTTATTGACCAAAACGTAGACGGTTGGCAAGATTTAATAAACAACGCTGGTATCGGGGTGAGTGTATTAATACTCGACCCGTTACAAAATGGCTTGACGCAGATTGCCGATGCAATTACCGCCTATTCCAATCTCGATGCTATACACATACTTTCTCACGGTAACGTAGCCAGTTTACAACTCGGTTCTACCACGCTAAACAGCGACAACCTCAATCAATACACCGAACAACTGACTACCATCGGCAACGCACTCAATGAAACAGGCGATTTATTGCTGTATGGCTGTAATGTTGCACAAGGTGAAACAGGTCAACAGTTTATTCAAGCCTTGGCACAAATCACGGGCGCGGATGTGGCGGCTTCGGATGACTTGACGGGGAATGTGGCGTTGGGTGGGGATTGGGTATTGGAAGCTTCAACGGGGGCGATTGAAGCGGATATAGCTATTTCATCTGATGCACAACAAAACTACAACCATGTTTTGGGTAAACCAACGGATTATGAATTAGCGCAAATGTCTAACCTTGCCTATAGCGATAATCCAAGTTTTGGTGACTGGAGCGTTACGAAATACAGCTATATATCCTCTGGTTTTTTCGCGGTGAAATTTGAAAAAGGTGATGACATTGTTATCGCATTCAGAGGCACAAATGGGGTATTGGATGTTCCCGCAGATTTAGCGATTGTAGGTCAAAATTTTCCATTTGCTAACTGGGATACACAATTTGATTATGCCCTTAACACCACCAAGATAATCCGTGATGAAGCCAAACCAAACACAAATATTTATGTGACAGGACATTCATTAGGCGGGGCTTTAGCCCAAGTGACATCAAAGATGTTCGGTTTTGATGGGGTCACATTTGATGCAGGAGGTGCGCTAAATATTGCTAATTCACTTCAATTCGCCATTAAAGCCAGTGTACTTGGTATCACGCCAGCAGTTATGCCGAATAGTTTTACTAATTACACCGTCAACGACTCTATGGTTTCAGGTTACAGTGGCGATATGGTCAATGGTCATCAAATTCCATTGGAAAATGGGACGTTTACAACATTCTTTTTGGATTCGGCGGCTACTATCATACCTGGCTTTGGAGACGATATTATTCTGCAAGCTTGGAGAACAATACTGCTTCATTCAATGGATGGTATCGAAGCCTTGATGAAATCAAGAGATAGAGGTAATGAATCAAGCTATTTAGCACAAGGGAAGGACACAATAACAGCAGGTTTTACAGCTAGCGGCGATATTAATTCACCGATTGTCTCGTCTGCTCAAAGCCAAACTGAATTTTACAGCTCACAGAACAACCCTTATGTTTTTGCCAACGACCTTGACAATATCATCTATGGCTATGCAGGCAATGACGCGATTTATAGCTTAGCGGGCAACGATACGGTTTATGGGGGCGATGGTAACGACACCATCAGCACCGCACAAGGCAATGATGTGATTGATGCAGGACGAGGCAATGATACTGTTTATGCAGGTTCAGGTGATGACACCATTGAAGAAGGAGTTCTCGCCATTTCCGAATGGGATGTTGTCGATGGCGGTGCGGGTATTGACACACTGTCGGTGGACTTTAGCGGAGCGAATAATTCTAGTCTAGTTTGGGGCTACAATACCAACGTTCCAGATGGTGTAACTTCCTATTCAAGCGTCAGTGCCATTCAGACTGTATTGGCAAAAGTAGCGGATACTGGAACACTGTTTCTTTATGCCTATCAATTTGGTGGTGTCGGTGAATTCCACAACATCGAACATTACGACATTACCGCCACGAATTACAACGATTTGCTTATTTACATGGGCGGTAAGCGT
>CAIUVX010000104.1 GCA_903902705.1 uncultured Methylococcales bacterium | reverse complement strand
ATAATATCAAATCACTCACTGTTTATGACTACCAAATATCTAATGGCAATACAGGATTTTTCCTCAAAAAATCAAAAATTTCTTTGATGTCTATATAGATAAAATAGAATACAGGTTGGTTATATAAAAGTATTTCATCATAAAGCATTCCTGTTTTTTCACAGGTTTTTGAGCAATTTTGTTTATCTAAAGTAATGCAATATTTAACTGGAATTTCAATTTTTCCTTCTTTGTTTTTTACAATATCGTAGAAAATAACATCGTAAAAATAAGAAAACTCAACTTTCTTAAAATCCACATCCGAAATTTCAGAATTTTCCGCGATTGATTTATATTGAGTGATATTTTTTGCCTGAAAAAATTCAGCAACTTTTAAAGTCAATTTATCATTAATCTTGGAATTATCTTTAACACTGATATAAGTGACAAAATGACTTTGTACTTTTGGTTTTTGGCTAATCATGATTTAAATAAACATCCTGTATTAATTGAAAATCAGCTTTAAAAATTTTTATTCCATTTTCTCGAAGACGAGGATATAAAGCAAAATATTCTTCTACTAATCCTACCTTTTCTCTATTTTCAATAAAATAACAAGGAATTACAAATTCACTTGAAATTTTTATTTTTTCGACAACGGTATTTAAACAAGATTCATAACAAATTTGCTTAGTAATATCTGTATCGAGTTTATTACTTTTTTGCTCAAAAAACTTTTTATCCATGTACTTCCAATCGAACACTAAAAAAAATTTATTGATATTCCTTTTATTTATCTCATTCTTAAAATTATTAAGCATCTCATTAGAAAATCTTTTTACTTCAACCGTCTTACCAAATTCGTTAGGACTACTTATAACCTGAAATGCTTTACCTGCAAGACTCTCAATATTAGGTGTATTTTTTATAGTTTTTATAACTTTTACAAATTCCATGTATAAATCTACTTTATTCTCATTATTTAATATAATTCTAATATCAACTTTACCATCATGGTATTTTTTTAAAATTTTTATTTTTATATCATCATTAAAAATACTATCTTTATTTTCTATGAAATTAATTAAATCAGGGCGCATCCATCTTTTTTCATTGCGAAATCGAATAAAAAACGGATTTTCAAAATTATTTTTTTTAAATATTTTATGCCCACCAAAGGTAAAATTAGCAACGAGCTCACCATTGAAAACAATATTCGTATCGGCATAAACAATATCAAAATTGGCAAAAGCGTAGGTATTACACATATCCTCCCAAACTGAAGAAAAATTATTGATTCCCCAATATGTACCGTCTTCGTGCGGCTCTTCCATATCGAGTTCACCATAAAGAAATAACTCAATCGCTTCATAAAGTCGCCAATAATCATCGTCTTTATATGCTGTGTGCTTATCCACATCGTCTAAAGCATATTTTAAAGTTTGAATAGTTATTTCAAACGTTTCTTCATTAAATAATGACTGGTCATGGTTTAAGTGTTGTTCACTGAAACGATGGGCTAATTCTTGTACGCGGGTATCTATTTCTTGCTCTAATGCCGTTTGTAACTCGGATAAAATAAAACAAAATAAATCAATTAATGTTGTCGCTTCATATTGCAAAGTTTGACGCGGTAAATCCATTTCATCAATAAAAATTACATGATTTGGTAAATAAACAGCACGATGTAAATAATGTTCTATTTTGGAATAATCAATTTTTTCATCTCGCCCAATACGCCGTTCCATTACATCTAATGCTAAATCACGATAAACATCGAGTAAGTTTTCAATTAATGCAATTTTGCTGTACAAAATAACATCGTTATCTTCTTTATCTTTAAAACGATAACCGTTGCCTTGTTTTTCGGCATTATCTTTGCCAGCGGCGCGTTGGTCTAAAATATCGCGTGTGCTGTCACGTTCAAATTTTTTAAACGTGCTGTATAGCCTGAAAAATAAGCGTTTTGTTTGGTCAAAATCATCAACAGGAAATTCACTAAAACCACGCGGCAAACGAAATTCTAACTCGCCTTGTTTATTGCGCCGAATCCCAACAAATGAACTCAAACTGCTGTCTTCTTCGGGATGGCAAAGTTTTAAAGTTTTGAAGTTAAACATGATTACAAGCTGTTAATTTTGTCGATAAATAAATCCACTTGTGTCGCAAAATCACCAAAAGTAATCAGCGTGTTATCTTTGTCGCCAAATAGCAAATTAACCAATGGTTTTTTATCACGGTTAAACACGCTATCCCACAAGAAAAACATCAATTTATTTTGAATGCTCGATTTTTGAATTTGCTCATCTGTGATGAAATAATGCCCGATTTGTTTATCTTCAATACCGCGAATGTATTTATGATTGCTCTTGATAAACATATTCAATTTACCAACAAAGTTTTTCCATTCATCACGACTTTTAAATGCTACACCTTGCGCTGAAATAGATTGCCCGTCAATATCAATAAACTCCCATTCCCAACGGCGTTTAAATGCACTGTCCATATAATAAATCGAACTATCAGACGTATTCATACTGGCAAGAATGGATAAGTTAGGCGGGATTTTGATAGTTCTATTATTTAAATCTATTTGTGTCCCTATTAAAATATCATCTCCAATAGTTTTTGTTGAGCCATCTTTACCATGAGGTATTTTAAAATTATTATGCGGCGCATCATAGCTCACAGTTATAGGATGTAATATTAGCTCTAATATTTTAGTAAATGTAATTTCATTGACGTTCACACAATAACTTGACCAGCCATCAGGTTCTCGATCAAGTAATTGAAATGTCATGCCGAAAATAGCAGAGGAATTACCACGATTTATTTCATCAATTACTAACGCCACATTTTTAAATTCTGTAATTTTATTACCTTGTTTATCATGTGCTTCGATAATGTTTTTATACGCTTGTGCAAGGGCTTTTAAAAAATGTCCTTCGTAAAAATTATATTCCACTTTACCTGAGCGTGTTATCGGGACGAGTTTACCGACAAAATCACCGTAAGTATATTCAGGATGAAAAACCGTTTTAATCACATTTTCAGGATTTTTAATTTCTAATTCATTAGGCGTGATTATTTTGTCAATTTGATGACTTTTGCCTGTTCCAGGACTACCGAATAGAATTTTTTGTTGATAGGTCATTTTTATTTGCTCTGTTGGGTTGGGTAATTGTTCATCTAAACCAATAATTTTTAGGTTTGGCATATTGCGTATGCAATCGGGAATTTCTGTTAAGTAGTTATTATTTAAACCTAACTCAGTTAAGTTAGTCAGTTTAACAATTGCTTCTGGAATTTCTCTGAGTTGGTTATTATCTAACCATAACCCAGTTAAGTTAGTCAGCTTACCAATTGCTTCTGGAATTTTACTGATTTTATTATTATCTAAACTTAACTTTGTTAATTGAGTGAGTCGAGTAATCACTTCTGGGATTTCGATAAGTTGGTTGCTCTCTAACCATAACCCAGTTAAGTTAGTCAGCTTACTAATTTCTTCTGGAATTTCACTAATTTGATTATTATCTAAACATAACCCTGTTAATTGAGTGAGCCGAGTAATCGCTTCTGGGATTTCGATGAATCGGTTTTTAGCTAAATATAATGATTTTAATTTAGTTAAATTACTAATCTCTTTTGGAATCTCGCTGATTTGGTTATTATTTAACCATAACCCAGTTAAGTTAGTCAGCTTACTAATAGCTTTTGGAATTACGCTGATTTGGTTGTTAGCTAAATATAACCTCTCTAATTTAGTCAAATGACCAATCGTTTCTGGAATTTCACTAATTTGGTTGTTACTTAACAATAACTCATCTAATTTAGTCAGCTTACTAATCGTTTCTGGAATTTCGCTGATTTGGTTGTTATCTAAACTTAACCCTATTAATTTAGTAAGCTTACCAATCGCTTCTGGAATTTCACTAATTTGGTTATTTTCTAAACCTAACGCTATTAATTGAGTGAGCTTACCAATCGCTTCTGGGATTTCAATAAGATTGTTGTTTGCTAAACCTAGTTGTTGTGCTTGCCAAAGTGCTTTTTTATCGCGTGGTAATTGTTCTCTTGGAATATTATTAGCATCTGCCCAAGCAATGATTTCATCTAAAAAAGCGGTATCTGTGGATGCAAAAAGCTGTGTGTATTGTTGTTTTTGCTGTTGATTACGTTGAAGATGCTGTAAGGATGGATTTTTTCTGCTCATATTTGCTAATCAATTCCTTTTTGTTTCCATTTTGACACGGCAAGGTGCAATTGTAACGCGATAAGATGATGAGCTGAGGCACGATGTCCATCAATCGCAGATACTGAATATCTTACATCAAATCATTCCATAACTGTGGTCAATTTCAACTACAGCCTCAATAATAAGACGTACCACTGTATTTCAGTGGAGAGACAGCATAACGCAACATTCCCAGAATGATAAAACCGCCCTTATCGAATTAAACAAAGTCAGCAAATCCTACGAACAGCGGCAAGTGCTAACCGACATCAACCTGCAAATCCAGCAAGGTGAAAAAATCGCTTTAATCGGTGCATCAGGCGCAGGTAAAACCACGCTGTTAAATTTGCTGCTCGGTTTTGAAACCGTCACCGAAGGTAGTATTCGGCTAAATGGGCAAGCCCTAAACCGTGAGAATGCCACGCAAACTATGGCGTACGTCGGGCAGAACGCTTATATTTTTTACGGCAGTATTACTGATAATATTGCCTTATCGAATACCAATGCAACCGCTGAACAAATTAATGCCGCCGCACACGCCGCTGGAGTCACAGAATTTCCACTGGTTGTTGATACGGCAATAGCCCAGCTGTGTAGGGTACGCTATGCGTACCATTTACCGATATGGCTAACAGTTAATAAAGTGATTACAAAACCGTTCGCCCTGAGCTTGTCGAAGGGTGGACGGTTAAGCCGTTCATGGTTCGACAGGCTCACCACGAACGGCTTAACCTTGTTCCAAATACCAGAAAACTTTTGTTCATCTACTTATCATTTTATAGCTCTATTACACACTTTACTTTACACGATAGATTAAGCATCTCGTAACCATTGCGCGACTGCCTTGGCGTAATAGGTCAAAATTGCATCACTCCCTGCTCTTTTAAATGCTAACAGGGATTCTAAGACTACCGCTTTTTCATCTAACCAGCCATTGAGTGCGGCGGCTTTGAGCATGGCGTATTCGCCACTGACTTGATAGGCGAAAGTCGGCACACCATACTCGTCTTTGACACGACGAATAATATCCAAATAAGGCATCCCTGGTTTGACCATCACCATATCTGCACCCTCTTGTAAATCCAATTGAATTTCGCGTAGAGCTTCATCGGAATTGGCAGGATCCATTTGATAGCTGTATTTATTGCCTTTGCCTAAGTTTCCCGCTGAACCGACCGCGTCTCTAAAAGGTCCATAAAAACTGGAAGCGTATTTGGCAGAATAGGCGAGTATGCGTGTATTAATATGTCGTTCAGTTTCTAATGCTAATCTGATTGCACCGATTCGACCATCCATCATATCGGATGGGGCGACTATATCGGCACCCGCTTCGGCATGAGATAGAGCTTGTTTGACTAGCACGGCAATGGTTTCATCATTCAGCACATAGCCGCTGTCATCAATTAGCCCATCTTGTCCGTGTGAGGTAAAGGGGTCTAAAGCAACATCGGTAATAATACCCAAGTTGGGTAAAGCTTGCTTTAAGGTTCTGACAGTACGCTGTAATAAGCCCTCAGGATTGTAGGCTTCTTTTGCATCATCCGATTTTTTATTTGCGGAAGTAACAGGAAATAAGGCAATAGCAGGAATGCCAAGCTCATACACTTCACGCGCTTGTTCAACTAGCAAGTCTAGTGAAAAGCGTTGCACGTCTGGCATGGAGGAAATTGATTCTTTTTGATTGATTCCTTCAATGACAAACATGGGATAAATGAGATCATCAACGGTTAATTTATTTTCGCGCATTAAGCGGCGAGAAAAGTCGTTGTAACGCATTCTTCTCATGCGCGTAGGCATAGTGATGTTATTATATGTCATCTTATTTTAGGCTTTGTAGGGTTAGAAATAGCTTAGCTATCGGGGCTTGCGATTCATTATATCAGTGAATAGTATTGCTGATAGTGGCAGGCAAAAAGTAAGAATACCATCGGTTTCATTTTAGAGGGTTTTATGAAAGTTAAACACACTACATTATTTGCATTGTTTGCAATTTTGCTGGCATTTATGCCATTTGCTACCGTAACAGCGGATGCGTTAGCACCGCCACAAGTAGCAATAGCAGGTGCTTCTGAGCAATTGCAAAAAAGAATGCAGGATAAAAATTTTATTAAAGATTTTAACCAAGTCACTCAGTTCGTTAATCAGGCGATTTATCCGCACACTGATTTTGATAAAATTTCAGCATTAGTGCTAGGTAAAATTTGGAAAACAGCCACACCTGACGAAAAAACACGCTTTAAACATGAGTTTCAAATTCTGCTGATTAGAACCTATTCGCGTGCTTTCGTTGAATTTAAAGATTGGTCGGTACACTTTCTACCATTAGAAATGGAAGAAGGTTCGACTAAAGCAATGGTAAAAACCGAAGTGTTACAACCAGGTATTCAACCCGTCGGTGTTGATTACCGCATGGAACTAAGCAATGGCGAATGGAAAGCCTATGACATTATGATTGAAGGTGTCAGTTTAGTGACCAACTATCGCACCACGTTTAGTAACGAAGTGGAAACCAAAGGTTCATTATCAGCCGTGATTGATGATATTGCTAAACGCAATGCTGAAGCGTTATCTGCAAAAAGTTCCTAAGTAAATAACACGTTCGTATTCCTAATTATTCAAAACCTACCCTGTCATGATGATGCGGTAGGTTTTTCTTTAGACCTGCTTAGGTCAACTCATTAATAAAATGAGCGATTATCAAACCCTGTATGACGCACTACTAGACGCAAAAGCCGATGCGTGGGTTGAGTTATTACCCGCACAACTCGCTCAAGCTCTTGATGACTCCAAACATGGTGACTTGCTACGCTGGCAAAGCGTTATTCAGCAACTCCCAGAACTAAATCCATCACAACCCCTATTAGACACTGATGCTGTGCAGATTGGCAGTAGCGAAGATTTAGGCATTGAACAACAAGCCCATCTCGAACAATGCTTGAAAGCTTTACACCCGTGGCGCAAAGGTCCTTATCAATTATTTGGTACTCATATCGATACAGAATGGCGTTCACATTGGAAATGGGATAGGCTAAAAAAGCATCTCGCACCGCTGGAGCATCGTTTGGTATTAGATGTGGGTTGCGGCAATGGTTATCACTGTTGGCGGATGTTAGGCGCGGGTGCAAAAATGGTGGTTGGTATTGATCCAACGTTGCTCAATGTCATGCAGTTTCAACTAATTAAAAAACTACACGGCACTGCGCCCGTGTACGTCTTGCCATTAGGTATAGAATCAGTACCCAGCAATCTACAGGTCTTTGATACTGTGTTTTCGATGGGCGTGTTATATCATCGCCGCTCACCTATCGATCATCTGTTAGAATTAAAAGGCTGTTTACAACAAGGCGGGGAATTGGTGTTAGAAACGTTGGTGATTGATGGCGGGCTAGGCGACGTGCTAGTACCCGAACACCGTTACGCGAAAATGCGCAATGTTTGGTTTTTACCCAGTTGTGATACGTTAATGAGTTGGCTAAAACGCTGTGGTTTTAAAAATGTACGGTTAGTGGATGTGACGACAACCAGCATTGAAGAACAACGCAGTACCGAATGGATGCAGTTTCATTCTCTACAAGATTTTTTACATCCAGAAAATCCACAACTGACTTGTGAAGGCTTACCTGCACCGAAACGTGCTATTTTTATTGCTAATGCCTAAACTTCAGGATGGCTCTAAGAACATAAGGGGAATAGCTCAGCACCCTACAAACATCATTGGCTATGACAAGCTCGGTATTATAATAAACACTTCGATCAAGCAACGGTTTTTATAGGATTGACTATGCAGCGCACCGCTTTAACATCAAACGATAGCCGTGAACTTATTTTATCGGCATTGACACACATAAATCATATTTTACCCGCCCAAGCACCGTTACAGGATTTTGTCCATCACAATACTTTGCATGGTTATCAACAGTTAAGTTTTGAACAAGCAATCGCTGAAAATGAAGCGGTAACGGGTATCAAAGGCTATTTGCCTGAAAGTAAATATCGCCAGTTTTATGCGCAAGGGCGAATTAATGACCACGATATAACCACCGCTTTAGCGCGTTATTCTGAATTGGACGCGGAAAAAATTCTGTGTAGTGCGGCAGGTAAAGACATTAGCAAGCAGGCGATTTTGATCACTGCGTTATTGGCGGATTTGTCGGCAATTTCGGTGAGTCAATTGACGTGGCAAATAGAAGAACTTCATGCCTTAAATTCGGTGCAGAGCGATGTGCCAGAAGCGATTGCGCAGAACTACACGCCGAAGGCTATTCGGGCTTTGTGGGAAGCTCTGTTATTAAAACTGGATTTGCAACACGCGGCGTATCATCCTGAAATCTTGCTGGATTTATCCTTAGAACAGACTGAAGATTGGTTAAGCGATAGCCATTCCGATACGTCTATTCATCAACAAACCCAACAACAAACATTGGTTGAACTGGGCAAGCTGTTCGCCCAAGTGGGTGATGAACTAAGTGTGCGCGGTTTGGTATTAGCGTTAAGCGGCAAGGATGTTCTGGATTTTGTGCGTCCAAAGCTAATACGGGTTTGCGCGTCAGTGTTAGATGAAGGGGTTGCAGCGTGGCATACACCTAATGCTGAACAGAAAGGGCTTTATACTGCGTGGCGCGAAACGGCAAAATATGACATCACGCTGTTTTTGCATGAACTGCCCGACTGGCAACAGATTATGTCGGTCTTGCCTGAAGATGCTATCGATACCATCATTGTGCATTTGACCGCAATGGATATACCCAGCGAAAAATGGGCAGGGTATTTACAACGTATTGCCTTAGAAATTGCAGGTTGGTCGGGCATGATTGCGTGGCGTGAACAACATCCAGATTATCAAACCAATCATAAAGTGGCGATTAAACTTGCCGATTATTTAGCGATACGCCTGACCTTGGATAGGTTGTGGCTGAATCAAATTTGCCATGATTTATGGAAAGTTGAAGCAAAACTGAGCAGTTTACAGCATTATTTTCGCAAAAATTTATCGGAATTCAGGGTGCGCAGTCGTCTTTATCAAGGCGATTTACCCGAATATCTCAGTCATCAAGCTAAATCACTGACTACGCAAGTGAATTCTGAACGTAGTCATCGTCAACAATGGCAACAGCTAGCGGATTTAATCTGGACGTGGCAATTTAGTCCAATGGCAAACCATAAAAATCATGGTTCGACCGACTCACCATCTGTGTTTAACAGCGGCTGGCGGTTGTTTCGCTTGAGTCAACACTTGGGGTTGCAAGCCAACGACATTCAAGCCCTACAAGCAACTGATTTACAAACTATATTAACGGTATTGGATGAATTTAGCCCCGATGAGCGCAGTAAAGTGTGGCTAACCGCTTACGAAACCCATTATCGAGAACGTTTTTTTAATGCCTTACGCGCTAATCATAACCGTGGACGTTGGGCAGTACGGAAAACTCGCCCAGAAGCGCAGCTTATTTTCTGCATGGATGAGCGCGAAGAAAGTTTTCGCCGTCATTTAGAAGAACATAATCCAGCCATTGAAACCTTAGGTGCAGCGGGATTTTTCGGTGTGCCTATTAATTACCAAGGCTTAGATGAAAATAACGTCACTGCCTTATGTCCTGTGGTGGTGATACCCAGTCATGAAGTGCGAGAAATACCGTTACCTGATACTGAAAACGCCGTAGAACAACATAATCGTGGACGTAAACTGAATCAAAGCCTTAGCCGATTACTATTGCAAAGCTCACGCACTAATCCCTTGTTATCGTATCCCGTCATTAACTTGTTTGCACCGTTTACCTTAGTTGGTTTGCTGGCTAAAACGCTAGTGCCTAAAACCCAGCAACAGTTTATTGCCAGCATGATGAATAAAGTCTCACCACTGGTTGACACCCAATTACATTTTACCGCTGACGACGATGCTCCCATTGCCACACCTGCCCAACCACGATTGGGTTTTACCGATAGTGAACAAGCCGACCGCGTGACTAATTTATTGCGCGTTATGGGCTTAACTGACGTGTTCGCGCCGTTAGTGGTATTGTTTGGACACGGTTCAATCAGTCAAAATAATCCACACCGTGCCGCGTACGACTGTGGCGCGTGTAGCGGTCGGCATGGTGGCCCGAATGCGCGAGTATTTTCGGCAATGGCAAATCGTCCAGAGATTCGACACTTATTGGCAAAACGCGGCATTAACATTCCCACTGATACTTGGTTTATCGGCGCAGAACACAATACCTGTAATGAAAACATAGATTGGTTTGATTTGAATAGCTTGCCCCCTGCCCTACAACCCGCGTTTAATAAACTACAGGCAGACTTAATTCATGCTCAGCATTTATCCGCGCATGAACGGTGTCGGCGATTAGCATCCGCGCCACGCAATCCCAGTCACGAAGAGGCATTGCATCATATTCAGGAACGAGCCACCGATTTTTCTCAAGCACGTCCAGAATTAGGACACGCCACTAACGCCGCCGCTGTAGTGGGAAGACGGGCGTTAACTCAAGGTGCATTTTTTGACCGTCGGGTGTTTTTAATTTCTTATGACGCTACGCAAGACCCAGACGGCAATATTCTCGAAGGTATTTTATTAGCGGTAGCTCCAGTTGGTGCAGGCATTAATTTGGAATATTATTTTTCTACCGTCAATAATGAGCGTTTTGGTTGCGGCACAAAAGTTCCCCATAACGTGACAGGATTTTTTGCCATTATGGATGGCACTAGCAGTGATTTACGCACAGGCTTACCACAACAAATGGTAGAAATTCACGAAGCTATGCGCTTGCAACTACTGGTCGAAGCAAAAACCACGGTGTTAGAACAAATTTACCAGCGACAAGAAAGTCTGCGTGAATTGATTGCAGGTGGTTGGTTACATCTGTCCACCAAAGACCCAGATAATGGCGATATTCATGTTTTTGAACGTGGCACAGGTTTTGTTCTTTGGGAAGGTGACACCGAAGAGCTACCCACTTATCAGAAATCGCCCGCGTGTTATAAAGATAAAAGCGAACCTGTATCACCTGCGTTGATTAAGCAACTGTAATAGAGAATTTTATGACCTTTTCCAAGCTACAAAAAATCGTGTTAGCCAGTGGCAATGCTGGCAAAATCAAAGAAATTCAAGCCATATTGACGGGGCATCCAATCGTGCCACAGTCCTTGTTTAATGTTGCAGAAGCCGATGAAACAGGAACTACCTTTGTCGAAAATGCCATTATTAAAGCCAGAAATGCCGCGCTGCATTGTAATCTACCTGCCATAGCCGATGATTCAGGTTTGGTGGTTGATGCGCTGAACGGTGAACTAGGTGTTTATTCGGCGCGTTATGCAGGTATGGGTGCAAGTGATAGTGATAATGTCCAAAAACTATTGCAAGCATTGGAGGGCGTTCCAGAAACACAACGCACTGCACGGTTTATTTGCGTAATGGTATTTATGGAACACGCCGATGATCCGCTACCGATTATTGCTCAAGGCAGTTGGGAAGGGCGAATATTAACGCAGCCTGTTGGGAGTAATGGCTTTGGTTATGATCCTGTATTTTTCGTGCCTGATTATCAATGTGCATCGGCTGAATTATCGCCAGAGCTTAAAAACTCGCTCAGTCATCGCGGCATTGCGTTAAAAAAATTAGCCGAGGCTATTAAGGCGCGGGAGTTGCTGTAACGCATTATGTTATTTTTTATTGCCCAACAATTTGCCGATACTATTACTGATATTATCCCATTAGGTAATGGGCTAATTAATGACACTTTTTTAGTGTCTAACACTGAAACTTGCTTTGTTTTGCAACGTATTAATGCGCAAGTTTTTCCTGCACCCGAACAAATTATGACTAATATGTTGCATCTTAATCGGCATATTGGGCAAAAATCCAGTGAGTCGATTAAGTTACAAATTCCCGACATTTTAAAAACGCTAACTGAACAAGATTTTTTTCGAGATGATAACGGTGATATTTGGCGGGCGTTGAGTTTTATCGATAATAGCGAAAGTTTAGAAACCCTGAATAGCTTGGATATTGCCGCACAAGTCGGCTTTGCCTTGGGACATTTTCATGGTTTAGTGAGCGATTTAAATCCTGAATTACTGCATGATACCTTGCCCAGTTTTCATATTGCACCCGATTATTTACGGCAATATCATCACGTTTTAATGGAAACGACTGCTTTTCCAGAGAATGCTTTTTGTGCGGACTTTATCGCCCAATACCAACATTTCACCGATGATTTAGAAACGGCGAAACAACAAGGATTACTGGCATTAAGAGTTATTCATGGCGATCCTAAATTAAATAATTTTTTGTTTGATAAACACAGCCAACAAATTATCAGTTTGATTGATTTAGATACCATCAAATCAGGGCTAGTACATTACGATATTGGCGATTGTTTGCGCTCTTGTTGTCATGATAAAGAAACAGGTGAGTTTGATTTGGAGATATGCGCGGTATTATTGGAGCAGTATTTAAACGAAGTGGAGGCGTTTTTTTCCGCTGACGATTACGACTATTTATACCCTGCGATACGTTTGCTACCGTTTGAATTAGGACTGCGTTTTTATACCGATTACTTACAAGGTAATTGCTATTTTAAAGTAAGCGATGACCAGCAAAATTTACATCGAGCTATCGCGCAATTTAAATTGTGCGCCAGTATCGTGAAACAAGAAGCGGATATTAAACAACTCATTGCGCGGCTAACATGAGTCGGCAACTTATCGCACGGTCAGAGTTAACTTCGCGTCTATTATTATCATGTTAAAAGAGCAACGCCAGCGGCTGATGGGTTGTGCATTGGTATTGTTGGGTGCGGCGGGCTTTTCGACTAAAGCGATTTTAATAAAACTGGCATACACGGCAGATGGACAACTGGATGCGATTACCCTGTTGGCATTGCGAATGCTGTTCGCGCTACCGATATTTTTACTCGCAGCATGGTGGAATAAAAAAAAATATTCTGAGCCAGCATTGGATAAAAAACAATGGGGGATAGTTATTATTCTGGGTTTGATGGGTTACTACATTGCCAGTTATTTGGATTTTCTAGGTTTGCAGACTATTTCAGCGGGGCTAGAACGGCTGATTATTTTTTCCTACCCAACTTTTGTGGTGCTGTTTTCTGCTATTTTTTACCGCCGCGCATTGACCGCTTCGGTTATTATCGCTCTGGGTTTAAGTTATATCGGCATTTCCTTAGTGTTTATCGAGTCGATGTCGATGGCATCCACCAACATTTTGCTAGGCTCGACTTTCGTGTTAAGCAGTGCGATTATTTTTTCCTTTTTTATCATGGGTAGTGGTGTGATGGTGCATCGTATCGGTTCGGTGCGTTTTACCACCTATACGATGACGGTTGCCAGTTTAGCCACGTTAACACATTTTGCTTTTCATCATGATTTGATGCAGACGCTCAACTCTATCCCCTTAGAGGTTTATAGCTTGAGTCTTATCATGGCGATTTTTGCCACCGTACTACCCTCGTTTTTAATGAACAGTGGAATTAAAAAAATCGGTGCAAGTAGCACGGCTATTCTCAGTTCGGTAGGACCAATTATTACGCTGGTATTAGCGAATCGCTTATTGCAGGAAACCATTACTGATACGCAAATAGTGGGGACGTTTTTTGTATTGGCAGGTGGATTAATGGTGGGACGAATGAAGGCTTAATAGTTATATAAGAGATGGTATCTACGCTCTAAGCGGCAATACCTGACGAGACTGTGAAAGTATTAATCACTCCAAGCAAAATATTCATTTTTAGATACTGTACAATCAAACCCGTCATTCTGGCAGGGATGCCAGAATCCAGTGCCATGGATGGTAATAGTATGATTATAAATAATAATTTTTCATAGCACGATTCCAAAACCCTCGCTACGCTCTCCTTGTGACTGGATTCCAGCATCCATGCTGGAATGACGGTGTTTTTAGCAATATAGTTGTTGTAATAGAATACTTTCACAGTCTCTGACGCATTAAAACGCTAACACTGCTACAATCCAAACGCCTCATCAACGCGTGACAGGGTTACGCCATCATTTCCATAGGAAACCGCCATGAACCTAGAATTACAACTCAGCAGTAGCGAATTAGACAACGACGATTTACAAGCTTTGACACGACAGTTATGTCACAGCATCGCCGATGCAACCGATATTGAAGCTAACATTCCCAGCGGTGACGCTGTAGAAGGTGCGAAAGGTGAGCTTGTCACCATAGGCTTGATATTGCTCAAAGGCATACCCGCAGTAGTCGCATTGTGCAACGTATTAACAGCCTATTTCAGCCGTGAACCCTCATTAGAAATCATCATCGAAAAACCAAACGGTGCAAAAGTACGCATCAACGCCAAAAATTTTAAGCCAGAAGCCTTACAATCCTTATTAGCGCAAGCCGATTTTAGCGTACGTTAATATGAAAAAGTACGCGGTGTTAATTGGCAACAGTAAATTTCCAGAAGAACCCGATAAAAGCAAATTGCCTGATTTGGTTTGTCCTGAACGAGATGTGGATGGATTAAAACAGATTTTAGTAAATTGCGAACTAGGTGGTTTTTCAGAAGACAACGTTTTCGTTTTAAAGAATCAAGCCAAGAAATCCATTGAAAAGAAGATTGAAAACGTTTTTAAGCAGGCAAATAAAGACGACCTGATTTTAATTTATTATTCTGGTCACGGTATTTTGGCAGGCGTAGAAGGAAAGCTTTTTTTGACATCGCATGATACTGTTTATAGTGAACCTGTTTCGACTTCTGTGTCTATGTCTGTGCTACAAGATATTCTGGATACTAAAACTTCGTATAAGAAGATTGTATTGATACTAGATTGTTGTTATAGCGGTGATGCTGCAAAAAGCTTTGGTGTTAAAGGAAATAGTGATGTTGAATTAGACAGAAATTTAAAAGAAAGCGGTAAAGGCATTTATTTATTGACTGCCTGTGGTTCAACATCAGCTTTTGAACTTGAACACAGCGAATTTAGTTTATTTACCAAATACCTTATTGAAGGGCTTAAGACTGGTCATGCTGATATGGACGGAGACGGTCATATTGATGTCACTGAGTTATTTGATTATATCGCGCCACGAGTAAAAGCTGAAAAACAGGGACAAGAGCCGCGTAAATATGGTTTTTCTGAAACTGGGAAGCTGTATATTGCCAAAAGTGGGCGCGATTCTCGAAAAGAACGGGCTAATAAAATCAGGCAGTTATTACGGGACTTGGCAGAACAAGATGATGGTATTGAGGACTTTATGTCGGAAGCGATTTCAGTTGCCAAAATGTCATTTTCTGAGCTTTCGGAAATACAGTCACAGCAAGATCAATTATTAACACAGTTTTTGATTCAGAAACCAAGCCCTGTTTTTTTTGTGAGGAAATGGGGCGAAATTAGTTCGACAAAACCGTATTACAATGAGCCGAGAACGAGCAATAATAAAGCGGCAAAGGAACAAGCTGAACAAGAAAAGGCAAAACAAGCACAACTGGCACGAGACAAAGAAGTTCAAGATAAAACGGCAAGGGAAAAAGCCGAACAAGAAAAGGCAAAACAAGCACAACTAGCGCGAGACAAAGAAGCTCAAGATAAAGCGGCAAGGGAAAAAGCTGAGCAAGAAAAGGCAAAACAAGCACAACTGGCACGAGATCAACAAGCTCAAGATAAAGCGACAAAGGAAAAAGCTGAACAAGAAAAGATAAAACAAGCACAATTAGCGCGAGACAAACAAGCTCAAGATAAAGCGGCAAAGGAAAAAGCTGATAAGCAAGACCAATATGGGCGTTATTTTGATCTTACTGTCAACAACGTCATTCAACGCTTTCGTTGGATAGAGGCGGGGACTTTTTTAATGGGTTCGCCCGCTGAAGGACAGCGTCCAGTCACGCTAAGCCAAGGCTATTGGTTAGCTGATACTGCGTGTACCCAAGCCCTCTGGTTAGCGGTAACGGGTCTAGCCAGTCCATTACCGCCAAGCCAAGGCTTAGCTAATACTGCGTTCCAAGCCTGCTGGTTAGCGGTAATGGATACCAATCCAGCCAAATTTAAAGAAAACGTAAATAATCCCGTTGAGAAAGTCGATTGGGATGCGGTACAAGTATTCTTAAGAACACTCAAGCAACTGAGACCCGACTTAAACCCTCGTTTACCAACGTCAGCTGAATGGGAATATGCGTGCAGGGCTGGAACAACAACGCCGTTTTCCCTTGGCGACAACATCACGCCTGAGCAAGTCAACTATAATGGCAACTCTCCTTACGGTGAGGCTAAAAAAGGCTTGTATCGAAAAAAAACCGTTGCAGTAAAATCCTTGCCGCCGAATGATTGGGGCTTGTATGAAATGCACGGCAATGTATGGGAATGGTGCAATGATTGGTATGGCGATTATCCTAATGAAGCTGTGACTGATCCTACAGGTGTGAGTAAACCGTGGTTTCTTGCTATGCGTGTGCTGCGCGGCGGTTCTTGGAAAGATGGTGCAAAGGACGCGCGTTCTGCTTTCTGTGAAAGTGGCGATCCTGATCATCGTTGCTACGCCTACATCGGCTTCCGTGTTGCCCTAGGTCAAACAGCCAGTTAAGCAAGCCCGCACCGTCGCCACGGACAGGCAAGCGGTAGCGTAGCCCGTCAGTGGTGACGAGGCGGGCGGGATAAATAACGACTGCCAGTCCTTAAAGGACTGGCAGTCGTAGAGGACGCTGAGCGCGACGGGGTATTCTCCCCGTCGCAACGTTTTGATTGTGATGTTGTGCTGAACATCGTGCCAAAATTCAAACGTTTGGGGCGGGAATTTTTTCTTGCCACAAGTCAGAGTGATAATCATAAATTGTCAACGCTTGATAGCCAACACCAACACACCACTAGCAACCAGTGCGATACCTAACCATTCTTTGAGTGATGGGCGTTCGCCCAGAAAAGTAAATGCAAATATGGCGACCAGCACCAGACTGAATTTATCGACGGGCGCGACTTTTGAGGCATCGCCTATTTGCAAGGCTCGAAAGTAGCACACCCAAGACGCACCTGTCGCAATGCCAGACAGTCCCAGAAAAAGCCATGTTTTGCCAGACAGTGCCAATGGGTTGCTCCATTTTCCTGTAAACCAAATGAAACCCGATAGCACCAGTATGATAATCGCGGTGCGAATAAGAGTTGCGAGGTCGGAATCAACGCCGCGTATGCCTATTTTTGCAAAGATTGCGGTGAACGCAGCAAACACCGCTGACAGTATTGCCCAAAAGAACCAGTTATTTACGTTTGTCATTTAAGCTCCGAACACCAAAGCAAGGCAGGAAGTGATACTTCTACCGTTGTTTTTTAATTGTTTTATCTTTATTTTGGGTGGTGTATTAAATCGGTTAAGTATGACTGCCAGTTCTTTAGATCTAACGCACAATAAAATGATACCGTTCGTGGTGAGCTTGTCGAACCACCACAACCCTTCGACAAGCTCAGGGCGAACAGTTTTTTAATCACAAATACTGCGTTAGCTATAACAGGTTTAACCCATGAGCAAATTTTTTATATCCGATTACTCACAACAATCACGCTAATATTATCCCGCGCACCGCGTTCTAAGACTTTATCAACCAATATCTTGGCAATGTCTTCATGCGCGTAGGTGTTCATGATGAAAGCAATTTCAGAAAAACTAATTTCTTTGTCTAAACCATCGGTGCATAACAAAAATAAATCGCCTTGCATGACATCAAACACTGCATAATCTATTTCTAATTCATCAGCCGCACCGACTGCTCTGGTTATTATATTTGAGGTTTTAAATTCACTGCCTGAAATCCCTTCGTTTTCTGGACAATGATCTTGTGTGAGTTGCTGTAGCGTGTCAGCGCGTAAACGATAAAGACGGCTATCACCTGCCCATAAAACAGCACAACGATGCTGCTCACAAAGTAATACCACAACGGTGCTGCCAACAATATTCTGTTTATATTCTCGACGGGCATAGTCTTGTAATTCGCCATTAACTTGTTGTAAACACTGTTCAACGGCATGAATGTTCGTTTCCAATGAGGCTGTTAGCGATAATTTATTCAGCGAATCAACAATTAATTGACTCGCAACATCCCCCGCTTTGTGACCGCCCATACCATCAGCAACCGCCCATAATCCCAGTTCTGGTTTATTCAACAGCGCGTCTTCATTATATTTGCGTCGCTTGCCTATATCGGCAGCTGACCATGATTGCCACTGTTGCTGCACACTCATCCCCTTGTTAGTTTTTTTATAAATAGTAACACCGAATTTAATTTTTTTGATGAATAAGCTAATGGTACGAAACACTGTAAACTCCCATAAAAAAAGATAATTTTTCCATTCCACTTGTTGAGAACGCATAAACACAATATAGTTGTCTCTGAAAATAATTAACCGTTTTACCAAGACTTAATTGTCTATTCTACATTAACCAATGAATACCGCTGATTCAACAAGCCGTCACCACTTTTCTAGTGAATTTTTCGCTGGTGGTTTCGTGCGTCTAACTCTCCTGTTATTACTGCCCTGAGGGGCATAATATTCTTTGACTTCTTGTTGTTAACCCCTTTTTTTATTCGCTATCAACCCAGCGTTGATAACTCTCCATGAACGGAGTTTTTATGAAAGACCAATTGATTATATTTGATACCACTTTGCGTGATGGTGAGCAAAGCCCTGGCGCGTCCATGACGCGTGATGAAAAAGTTAGAATTGCCAAAGCCTTGGAACGGCTTAAAGTGAATATCATCGAAGCGGGTTTTCCTGCTGCCAGTGTCGGTGATTTTGAAGCCGTGCAAGCCGTTGCTAATGTCATCAAAGATAGCACCGTGTGTGGTTTAGCCAGAGCATTGGATAAAGACATAGACCGCGCTGGTGAAGCGTTAAAAGGTGCGGCGCGTTCGCGTATTCACACCTTTATCGCCACATCGCCTATTCACATGCAGATGAAATTGAAAATGTCGCCTGAGCAAGTGATAGAACACGCAGTGAGAGCGGTTAAACGCGCACGCCAATACACCGATGATGTGGAATTTTCCCCCGAAGATGCTGGGCGTTCCGAAGAAGATTTTTTGTGTCGTATTTTAGAAGCGGTGATAGATGCGGGCGCGACCACGCTGAATATTCCTGACACCGTAGGCTACAGCATTCCGCAACAATTCGGCGCGACTATTGCCAACTTGATTAAACGCATACCTAATTCTGACAAAGCCATTTTTTCGGTGCATTGTCATAATGACTTGGGCTTAGCGGTTGCCAACTCATTGTCAGCAGTGATGAATGGCGCGAGACAAGTCGAATGCACCATTAACGGCTTGGGTGAACGCGCAGGTAATGCGTCATTGGAAGAAGTGGTGATGGCAGTTAAAACCAGACATGACGTGTTCGATTGTCAAACCCGCATTGATACCCGCGAAATTTTGACCTGTTCAAAACTGGTGTCTTCGATTACAGGCTTTCCTGTGCAACCCAATAAAGCCATCGTCGGTGCAAATGCCTTTGCCCATGAATCAGGTATTCATCAAGACGGCATATTAAAAAACCGCGAAACTTACGAAATCATGCGGGCGGAAGATGTTGGTTGGTCAGCTAATCGCATGGTATTAGGCAAGCATTCAGGCAGAAATGCGTTTAAAAGCCGCATTACTGAATTAGGGTTTGATTTTGCATCAGAAGCTGAATTAAACGATGCTTTTGCCAGATTCAAACAACTTGCTGATAAAAAACACGAGATTTTTGATGAAGACTTACAGACTTTAATTTCAGAAGCAGGTTTTGAAGCCGAAGATGAAAACATCAAACTTATCTCGTTACGTGCCTGTTCAGAAACAGGCGAAACCCCTAATGCCACAGTCACTTTACGGGTCAATAATCATGAGGTCACTGGCAGTGCCGAAGGGGGTGGTGTTGTTGATGCTACCTTTAAAGCCATAGAACAGATGTGTCAGTCGGCTGCATTTTTGGAACTGTACTCTGTGAGCAACGTTACCACAGGCACAGATTCTCAAGCTGAAGTCACGGTAAGACTGGAAAAAACAGGGCGTATCGTCAACGGTTTAGGTGCAGATACTGACATAGTCACCGCCTCAGCCAAAGCCTACATCAACGCATTGAATAAATTACAAAGTCCAGATAAACGCAGACACCCGCAAAAAAGCGATGTTTGAATAATGGGTATGTGATAGCACTAAGTAGCTGAACATATATTTTTTAGCAGATGGTTAGAGCCGTTCGTGGTGAGCTGTGAGTTTGTCGAACAGTCGAACCATGAACGGCTTAACCGTCTACCCCATTCGACAAGCTCATGGTAGGCTTCGATAGGCTCAGGGCGAACGGTTAAGCCTCTGGTTAATGCCTAAAAATACTTACTACTGTTCTGTTTTAGCTTGCTTTTTAGCTCGCGGATGGGCGTTATCATACACCTCTGCCAAATGTTGAAAATTCAAATGGGTATAAATTTGCGTGGTACTCAAACTGCTATGCCCCTAGCACCCACAGCAAAACTTTCTGCCGCTTCACCACGTTGATATTTTTCCCACATAGTCACATAAGCTGACTCAAGATGCTGGGTAAATAATACAGTATTGAATAACGGATAAGTCAGGCGGTTATCAGCTAACTTTTGTTTAAGTGCGGCGAGTTGTTCAGGATGGGTAGCAAGTTGAATCGCCAGTGCTTCATAATCTTGAGAACTGCTCGTTATTAATTCGGGTAAACCAATGGCATTGAGCAAACTCGCTGCCATTCTGCCTGAAAATGTGTTACCTAAATAAGTTAATACAGGTAATCCCGCCCATAATGCCGCGCTGGCAGTTGCACCCGCATTATAAGGGCTAGTATCTAAAAACAAATCGGCTAAGCGATGCAGGGTTAAATACTCGGATATAGGTAGACGGTTGGCAAAATATATCCGTTCAGGGTTTATACCGCGTGCGCTTGCAGCCAATTGTAAATTGGTTTTAGCGTCACTATTACCCGCCAATAACCACAAAACACTGCCTTCAACTTGCTGCAATATACGCATCCAACTATCAAATACTGTCGGGGTGATTTTATAATTATTATTAAAACAACAAAATACAAAACCCTGTTCTGGCAAGCCCATTTCCGCACGCGTAATAACTTTATCAGCAATAGCAAGCTTACTGTCATTGACTTGAAAACTATGCGGCAAATAAACTATTTTCTCACTGTAATAATCTTGATGCGCTGTTGGTATTAGGGTTGTGTCAGCCAGTAAATAATCTATATAATCCGCCCCCATTGTTCCTAAATAACCTAAATAATTCACCTGAATAGGTGCAGGACGATAAGCAAAAATACCCGTTTTACTGTGTTGCGTAAAACCCATTAAATCTACAGCAATATCAATTTCTAATTCCCGAATTAATAACGCGATTTCTTCATCATTTTTATTACTTACGTCAATAAATTGACTAAAAGAGTTCTTAACACGCTGTCCTATTTCACTGTTATCTTCAGCTTGCAATGAAATAGCAATAAGTTCAAACCGATTTTTATTATGTAACTCAAATAATTCAACCATTAAATAAGAAATAGGGTGATTACGAAAATCAGCTGATATATAAGCGATTTTTATTTTATCGTGTTGATAACGTTGATTTACCCATAATGGTTTTTTTGAAATCGGATAATTGTTAGCTACAAATGCACTAGCACAGTATTGTTGAGCAGATGGCGACTCAGAGAGTCCCAGAAAAACAAATGGATTATATCCTTTTTTATTTTCATTAACTGCCGCTATAATTTTTTCCATACTATGTGTATAGTCCGTCCAATCACAACAACGTTGATAGCAATGAAATAAATTATCAAATGCTTTGGCAGAATACTCTATTTCCAGAGATTTTTTATAATATTCTATGGCTTCAGGAAACTTATTTAGTTTTTGAAAAGCATTACCAAGATTAACGTGTGCATCTTTATGATCAGGGTTTAATGAAATTACTTTTTGATAATAAATAATCGCTTCATTAATCTTATTTTTATTAACTAATGTCACACCAATATTATTATAAATATCGACATAATTAGGGTCTAATGATAGCACTTTTTGATAATTAAACAGAGCTTCATCAAGTTTATTTTTCTTGCGCAAGGCATTACCAATATTATATAGAGTATTAATGTGATTAGGATTTAAGATAAGGTTTTTTTGATAATAGTCAATTGCTTCATCTATTTTGTTCTGTTCTTCTAATGCAAGACCAATATTGTTATTTACATCTACATTATTAGGATGTAGGTTAAGAGAGTTTTGATAACAATCAATTGCTTCATTAAATTTATTTTGTGTTTGAAAAACACACCCTAGCCTATTATAGACCTCGACATAATTAGGATTTAATGAAAGTGTCTTTTGATAATAGACAATGGCTTCATCATTTTTGTTCTGTGCTTCTAATACTATGCCAATATTATAATATATATCGGTATAATTAGGATTTAATGACAACGCTTTTTGATAACAGGAAATGGCATCATTAAGTTGATTTTTCTTTTGTAATACTACACCCATATTATAATGTGCATCAGCATAATTTGGATTTATTGTTAAGGCTTTATTATAAAGTTCTATCGCCTTATCAAAGGCATTTTGTTTTCTATAAATCTCACCTAAATTAACATAAGCCTCTGCATAATTAGGATTTAACTGTAATGCTTTTTCAATTAATTTAATTCCAGTTTCATCATTGCCTTGTTGATGATGGATTAAACCGAAATAATGAATAACGATCACATTTTCAGGTTCAAGTATTAATAGCTTTTCATAAATGGCTTTTGCTTGTTCAAGCTGTCCTGCTTGATGATAGGTTAAGGCTAAATCAACAGAGGCTTGATCGCTTTTTTGGGTACTTGTGTTAGCCGATGAATAGATTTTTTTATCAGGTCTATCTTCTGAATGAGTAACTTCCAAAAGCCCAGTAATATTTAAATTACATGATTTATGAAAACATAGCATATTAATAGAAAAAATATTTGGATAAATATTTTCTTCACAAGTCGCGTAATTATGTGGATTAAATAATGGAGGCAAGTGCCAAAATAATCGATAATCCAGCGATTGAATTAACTCAATCAGGGATTTTGACCTATCCTGTTGATCGTTTTTTACATATAAGACAGGTTTATGCGTGTTAATTAATTTTTTTGCCCCAGCAATGACATCATATTCCATACCATCGGCATTTATTTTTAATAATTTTAATAGTTCTAATGATAAAAAATCATCTAACTTAACAAGCTTACTATTATTTTCTGAACCAACCGAAAAAGGATAGCAGTCAACATTGGTAATACTATTAAGTGCCATATTAGCGCACAGCGTTTGAAAAATAAGTCGTTGTGATTCAAACGCAATAATATAACCCTGTTCAGCTACTAATTGTGATAATACTTGAGTATGTGCGCCAATATTTGCACCCACTTCAACAACGGTATCTCCTAATTGGCAAAGCTGTTTAAATACATTTACTTCAGATTCTAAAAACTCACCGTATTTTTCAATAGCACTACCAACATAAGTATCATTTTTATTATAAAGTACATAACCATATTTAGCCTTAACTACAGCATTAAAATTATCAATATCAATTATCTTATTAAGCATTTTTATCCGTTATTTATTAATAGGTATACCATACTACAGTTCTGTTTTAGCTTGCTTCTTGGCTCGCGGATGGGCGTTATCATACACCTCTGCCAAATGTTGAAAATTCAAATGGGTATAAATTTGTGTGGTGCTTAGGCTGCTATGCCCTAACAATTCCTGCACCGCGCTTAAATCTTGACTGGATTCTAATAAATGACTGGCGAAAGAATGTCTGAGCATGTGTGGATGAATATGTTCGATAATACCTTTTTTCTTACACCACTGATCTAAGCGTAATTCAATACTGCGTTGCCCTAAACGTGTGCCACGATTAGAGGTAAAAACAGCAGTTTCACCGATTGCCAAGCCATTTAAACGTAACGGTAGCCATTGATTAATAGCGGTAATAGCTTTACTACCGATGGGTAATATTCGAGCTTTGCCGCCTTTACCTGCACGCACTAGCAAGGACTGATCTGCCAAATCCAGATCAGCCAAATCCAGTGCGGCAAGTTCGCTAAGCCGCAAACCTGATGAATAAAATAATTCAAACATTGCCACATCACGGACTTCTAAAACTGAACTTGTACCCGCTTCCAGCAAACCTGTGATTTGATCGACATCCAAGGTTTTAGGCAATTTTCGCGCTTGTTTGGGTGCTTTAACATATAAGGCGGGATTGATTTCTACTAAACGATTTTTTAGCAAAAAATCATAAAAACTACGAATAGCGGACAATTCACGTTGTAAACTTTTACTGCCCATACCTTGCCGATGACGACTGGCGATATGACTGCGAATATCAGTTTGTTGGACATCCGCCCAGTGTGTGAGCGTTTTTGTGTTGCAGTAAACGACTAGCTGTTTTATATCGAGTTGGTAGCTTTTTATGGTGTGTAGTGAGGCGCGTTTTTCAATTTGTAGATGCTGAAAAAAATCCGCTAATTGTTGCGTAGCATCGGCATTCATGAAAACTGCCACAACAATGAAAATAACCTTGCGCCAACAATTTCGCCAATTTGGGTTAAAAATAACTGCCCCATACTGTAATGAAAGCGTCCTGCTTCACGGCTACCAATGGCTAAAATACCCGCTGATTTACCTAGTGTCATTGGAATAATAGCGCAAGACTCTACTTCCAATGCGGAATCACCAAACAATATTTTTGCTTGCGCCAAGGTGGGACGAGCGCATTTAGTCTGTTTGCTGCCTAGCTCTTTCATAAATGGCTTTACTTTTTCGCTAGAGGGATCAATAAATAATCGTGCAACCGCCACATCAGGACACCGTTGAATCAAACGCACGGCAACAAAATCGGTTGAGAAATACTCGGTCAATACTTGCTCTAGCGTTGCAACAACTTCTTCTAACGTTAAAGCGTTAAGTAAGGCAAGCGTGAGTTGATGCAGTCTAAGAAAAGCAGCATCATTATTTCTGGCTATTTCTAGCAACTCAGTGAGTTGATCTTCTTGTTCATGCTGTTTATGGCGCAATAATTCTACTTGCTTGGTAAGCAACGAAACCGCCACGCCGCTTGGATGTGGAATGGTTAATTGCTCCAGCAAATTCAGATGGTCATGAAAAAAATCAGGGTGTTGTTGCAGATAAACGGCAACGTCATCAGCTGTAATATATTGGTTCATAAGGCGATTACACCCTCAAAAACAGTCACCGCCGCCCCTGTCATCCATACGGGTGTGCCACGACCTGCCCAGTTTATTTTTAGTGTACCACCCGCTAATTCGACAACTACCGTACTATCCAACAGATTTTGTTCGATACCGATTACCACTGCCGCACACGCACCACTACCACACGCTAAAGTTTCTCCCGCTCCGCGCTCATAAACTCGCAGTTTTATTAATTGACGATTAATAATCTGCATAAAACCGATATTCGCACGTTCAGGAAACAGCGCGTGACTTTCCAACGCCTTGCCCAATTCAGTCACGGGAGCAACATTCACATCATTAACGTGAAGCACAGCATGAGGATTACCCATCGACACTGCGCCAAACTGATATGTTTGTCCATTGACCAGCACGTCATAAAGCAACGTTTCGTGTGCAGCCAATAACGGTATTTCAGAGGGTTGATGACGTGGTACGCCCATGTTGACGGTAATCAAGTCATCATCAAAACACAGTAACAACTGCCCAGCATTGGTATCAACGCGAATTTCATCTTTATCAGATAGCTTTTTATCACGCACAAACCGCGCAAAACACCGCGCTCCATTACCGCATTGCGCTACTTCGCTACCATCGGCATTAAAAATTCGGTATTTAAAATCAGCGTTATCACTGACAGGTTTTTCTACCAGCAATAATTGGTCAAAGCCAATACCAGTATGCCTATCTGCCATAAAGCGAATTTGTTCAGAGCTTAAATCAATGGATTGAGTGTGTGCATCAATCACGACAAAATCATTGCCAAGTCCGTGCATTTTAGTGAAATGAATCATGGTGTATCTTTAAAAAAATAAATAAATGACTGTGGAGTACAGGCTTTGCCTGTCCCGTGCAAGCAAAGCTTGCACTCCTCGAAGTAGCGTAGCACAAAAAATACAACACAATACTCAATGCCACAACAATTTAGCCGCCATAATAAACAATAGCACAGAAAAATAGCGTTTTAACGTTGCCGCTGGTAAACGATGTGCCAATTTTGCTCCGATGGGCGCGGTAAAAATACTGCTTACACTCACCCCAAAAAAAGCGGGTAAATACACATAACCAAAACTCCACGCGGGCAAACGTGCATCATGCCAACCCAATAAGCCATAACTAATTGTTCCCACTATCGCTATCGGCAAGCCACACGCGCTAGCTATTGCCACTGCTTGGCGCATCAATAACTGCCCATGTACCACATAAGGCACAGTTAGCGTACCACCACCGATACCAACAATCGCCGATACCGTACCTATCACCACACCCGCACAAGCATCCAACAGTTTCGACTGTTTAACATCGCCCGCTTTAGGCTTAATTTGCAACGCCATTTGTATACCAACATATAACAAAAACACCACCAAAATCAGCCGTAACGCATCCGCACTAATTTGCTTTGCCAGCACTGCACCTGCCGCTGTGCCTAGCATAATTGCTGGAGTCATACTAAACACTTTCGCCCACACCACCGACCCCAAACGATGATGTGCTATGACCGATGAAACAGCGGTCAAAATAATGGTTGCCAGTGAACTTGCCACTGCCATAATCATCACAATTTCAGTAGGAAATCCATACGAGGTAAATAACATAACCAACACAGGCACAATCACCAAACCGCCACCAATACCAAACAAACCCGCTAATATCCCCGTCACCGTACCGAGCAATACACAAGCTAAAAAAATATTCACCACTGTTATTTCTACAATATCCATCATCATCACCTTAACGACATTCAGTGAATATTATGCCGTGTTTTTTGATTCCACCTTAGGAAATGACTTTGATTTTGGCTCTATATAGATTTCAGGGGCTTTCACTAAACTAAGTGAGTCGAACTTTGGACACAAGTATAAGCAATGTGAAACTGTTATAATCTCCCCATTTTTAACTACTACTACACAAAACTATGAGCATTAAACTTTCCAACAGAGTCAACGCCGTTAAACCATCTCCTACTTTAGCGATTACTGCCAGAGCCGCCGCTATGCGAGCAGCGGGTAAAGATATTATTGGACTCGGTGCAGGTGAACCCGATTTTGATACTCCCGATCACATCAAAGCCGCCGCTATTGAAGCCATGAACAAAGGCTTTACTAAATACACAGCCGTTGATGGTATCGCCAGTTTAAAAAAAGCTATCATCACCAAATTCAAAAATGACAATGGGCTGGATTACACGCCTAAACAAGTGCTGGTGTCGTGTGGCGGTAAACAAAGCTCTTACAACCTTACCCAAGCCTTGTTAAATACGGGTGACGAAGTCATCATCCCCGCGCCGTTTTGGGTATCGTATCCCGATATGGTGTTATTAGCCGATGGCATCCCTGTCATTATTGAAACCACGCAAGCGCAAAATTTCAAAATCACCCCTGAACAACTCCGCGCCGCGATTACCGATAAAACCCGTTTGATTTTTATCAACAGTCCATCTAATCCCTCAGGTGTGGCGTATTCATTGGATGAACTCAAAGCCATAGGTGACGTGTTAGCCGATTATCCCAACATCATCATTGCTACTGATGATATGTATGAGCATATTCTGTGGGAACAAGGCACGTTCGTGAATATTCTGAACGCTCATCCAGAATTATATGACCGCACCGTGGTGATGAACGGCGTGTCTAAAGCCTACTCAATGACAGGCTGGCGTATCGGTTATTGCGCAGGCCCTGCCGATTTGATTGAAGCCATGACCACGATTCAATCACAAAGCACCTCTAACCCAACCTCTATTTCCCAATACGCCGCCGAAGCCGCATTGACAGGCGATCAAAGTTTTATCACCAATATGTGCGTAGAATTCAAAAAACGTCATGATTTCGTGGTGGCTGAATTAAACACCATCGACGGTGTTGAGTGCTTAGAAACCGATGGCACATTTTACGTTTTCCCCAATGTCCAAAAACTCATAGACCGTTTAGATGGCATCAACAACGACTTAGAATTTTCTGATTATTTAATCGAAAAAGCAGGCGTGGCGTTAGTACCAGGTTCTGCGTTTGGTACAGAAGGACATATTCGTATTTCTATCGCTACCAGCATGGATAATTTGATAAATGCGTTAGCGCGGATTAAAGCGGCTGTTTAATTTGTTTGTTGTGGTGGGATTGCATACCCAACTACATGGTTAATAAACTGGCTGAGTTATCAATTCAGTCAGTTTATACCAAAGCTTTCTCAAACGCTTAATCATAAAAGTAGGCTCAA
Organism: uncultured Methylococcales bacterium; assembly: GCA_903902705.1. Lineage (GTDB taxonomy): Bacteria > Pseudomonadota > Gammaproteobacteria > Methylococcales > Methylomonadaceae > UBA4132. The sequence goes on along the minus strand of CAIUVX010000104.1, from coordinate 8,552 downwards.
TATAATGGGACGTGAAGGACAGTGTATTAAGCAACCTGTAGATGAGCCTATCAATGTTTCAAATTGGAAAATGGATGATGAATTTCCAGTTTATCCTGAGGGGGCTAGAGATAAATCTTTGTTCTATAGCCCAGAGCATTCGTCTCATAGATTCCTTGTTCCAAATCACCGATATTTGTATAAACGTGCTGTACGTCGTCATCCTGAACAATTCTGGACTGAAATTATTGCTTATCACGTTGGGTGTTTATTGAGTATTCCTGTACCACCTGCGTTTGTTGCATTTGATGACAATAACAAAACCTGTGGTGCATTAATTGAATGGTTTTTAAATTACCCTGAGCAACGCGATAAGATGCGCGACAAGGATGTGCCAACGATAGGAGGCGCATCATTCGCGTTATATTTCTCGAACGATGCGCTTCGTTCCTCAGCACATCCTATCGCACTGGGACAATAGGTGTTCTGACACTCGTTATTTTTGCCTTTTGGATTACCTCAGATTTTGATAACCCTGCTAAAGAGTATGCCAAAACAATGGGAATTTGGTTTATGAATGGCAGAACTTTGGTCGAGTATTTAGCTAAATTAGATTTAACTGGAACAATTAACTCGTAGATGGCTAAACCTGTAAGATGGGTAATTTAGCGAACCCCCATACGCATCAACTTAAGAAAACTCATAACGCCCCTCAGCTAACTGTCGCCAAGTATTAGGGCGTGTTTTTCGCGGATTCTGTCGGCAACCGATTTGAAAACGCTCAACGCGATAAGATGCGCGACATAGGATGCGCTGAGGAACGAAGCGCATCGTTCGAGAAATATAACGCGAATGATACGCCTCCTATCGTCGGCATATCCTATTACCCTGCCATTAAACTCGTAAGCTGGGCAATTAGGATGGGTAGAACGTAGTAAGTAGCCCAGATGGAGCGTAGCGGAATCTGGGGTTTGTCGCTATGATGTTAGCGTTTTTGTGTATCATCACGCGCTCTGGAAGGCTGCACAAAACAGAACTAGATTACCTCATATAACACGATTTAGCAGGTCATAGATGGAATTTAACGCATTAGTTGTAAAACGAGCATTGGGTACAGTGCAGACTCAAGACTTTTCAAATTGGGCAGAAAATTTGCTGCTCCAAGGTTGCGATTCTACAAACGTGGCTATCTTGGCAAGTTTCGGGCTTGAACGCTTTCCTGACTCGTATGAAGTTGAGCGTTATTTTGAAAAATGTATCGATGAACTAGGTTTGGTGTTGCCTGAAGACCGCGTAGTGATAGCTGAGTATGTCAACGAATTGGCAAGCAATATCAGCTCAGGGCTACTCAAGCCCAGAGAGGGTTTAGAGTCATTAGAAAGTTTTTGGAGTGCAATCGATTACGATGAACCGCTTTATAGAATATGGGAAGACCTTGCAGAAGATGTTGCTTATACGTTGGCGAATTGTGATTATCATCGGGGGAACACCGGGCTATCAAAAGACAATATCGACGAATTTATTATTCAGGTTGCCAAGCAATTTATTCAGCTGTGTAAAAGTGAATTACCCGACGATTTCTTTGGATTATGCACCTGTGATGACTGCGGTTATATCGGTAAAGCGCAATTAAAACGCATGGATTTACCTTGGCTGCCTGAAAAATTATTCAGGTTAATTTATCGCAAAGCACCTGCATTTAAATGGATTTGTGGGCATTGTACTCAATCGCACCTCAAAAATATGTTTGATTATGAAGGGCGTAAACAGTATTTAGAATCACAAGGTGTTAAAATCTGATGCTACCCACACTACTCGAAAAAAGTTATTACTTTCGTCAAGTCTAGTCCTGTTATGAGTTGTAATGTTTGAAGGCTGCGTCACATCAGTGACTAATTACTATCGGATTTATTAAATGAGCCGCAGGATAAAAACCTCTGTAAACAGGGTGCTTTGGTTAGCATTATTATTGACTTCCACTATAAGCTTTTCTAATCAAGCTCCCCTTGCTGCGCCATTAGAAAAAGTGACGTTGCAATTAAAATGGTTTCACCAATTTCAATTTGCGGGTTATTACGCGGCAAAAGAGCAAGGTTATTATGCGCAAGAAGGCTTGGATGTCGATATTCTCGAACGCTCGCCCGATAAAGATGTCGTTAAACAAGTGACATCGGGTGAAGTAGATTTTGCTGTCGGTGATACAGGCATTTTGTCTTATTATGCGCGTGGTGAACCGATTATCGCATTGGCGGCTATTTTTCAGCATAATCCATTAGTGTTTGTCGCTAAACAAAGCTCTGGCATTATCAGTCCTTATGAAATGCAGGGCAAAAAAGTGATGTTTGATTCGGTAGGCGCGGGTGACGCGCCGTTACGCGCAATATTGGCAGAGAAAAAAGTAAACTACACCCTAATCAAACATACATTCAATAATGATGATTTAATTAATGACAAAGTCGATGTCATGTCAGCTTATTTATCTGCCGAACTTTTTTATTTCAAAGAAAAAGGCATAAAAATCAATATCATTAATCCGCAAAACTATGGTATTGATTTTTATGGTGATACGTTATTTACCAGCCAGCAGCAAGTAAATACTCATCCTGAGCGTGTTGAAAAGTTTCGCCGCGCATCATTAAAGGGCTGGCAATACGCCCTAGACCATCCAGAACAGTTAATTCAGCTTATTCACAAAAAATACCACAGTAAACTGAGCTTAGCTCATTTACGTTTTGAGGCTGAAATTACCCACAAATTAATTCTTCCCTCCGCTATTCCACTGGGACAGCTAGATGCTCACCGTTTGGAAAAGGTGGCAGACATTTACGCGCAACTGAAATTTTCCAGACCACTGACTGGAAATGATTTGGCAAAATTTATTTATAGTAGCCAAACCTTGAGCTTGACTGAGCAAGAACAAGCATGGTTAAAAGCCCATCCAGTCATTCGTGTTGGTATAGATAAGGATTTCGCGCCTTATGAATGGGTTGACAATCAGGGGCATTATCAAGGTTTAATCGCTGATTATGTTGCCCGATTCGAGCAACTATTAGGCGTGAAATTTGAAATTATCAAAAACAAATCATGGGCTGATATTTTGAACATGGCAAAAAGTGAACAATTGGACATGATTGCTGCCGCCGTGCAAACGCCTGAACGTGATAGCTATTTAAATTTTACCTCCGCTTATACGGATAGCACTGTAATTATTATTACTGATGCTGAGCTAGGATTTATCGGTTCACTTAGTAAGCTAAAGGGTAAGCGGGTGGCAATGGAAAAAGGCTATTTCATGACTGATATTTTAAAGCAGGATTATCCAGATATTCAATTAGTGTTAGCCGATAATATTCAAGACGCGCTTTATCAAGTTGCCAATGGCAAAGCTGATGCTTATGTAGGCGATGCGATTTCTGTCAATTATGCTATTTCACAGTCAGGGCTATTGAATTTACGCTTTTCAGGTAATACAGGCTATTCAAGTTCACACAGTGTCGCTATCATTAAAAAGCACCCTGAACTGCTGAGTATTATGAAAAAAGTCATTGCGACTATTCCAATCAGCGAACGTGAGCAAATTAATGATCGTTGGATAAATATTAAGGTGACTAATGGCATCAGCATTAAAACAGTACTGCAATACGCAGTAGGCGTTTTATTCATTATGCTATTTTTCGTAGCTTGGAATGCACGCTTACGCCGTGAAGTCACAAGGCGTAAAGCAATTGAACAACAATTGCGTACCTTAACGGTTGCTATTGAACAAAATCCCGCCTCGGTGATGATTACGGATTTAAACGGTGTATTACAGTATGTAAATCCTCGATTTACCGAAGTGACAGGTTACAGTGCCGCAGAAGTATTAGGTAAAAATCCGCGTCTATTGCAGTCTAGTTTAACTACCAAAGAAACATACAATCAATTATGGAGCATCTTGGTGCAAGGAAAAATATGGCAGGGTGAATTAATAAATCGGCGCAAAAATGGTGAAGTTTATTGGGAAGATGTACATATCGCGCCCGTCAAAGATTCAGAGGGAGTTACCACGCATTATGTGGGTGTTAAACTTGATATTACCGAGCGCAAAGCTGCCGAAGAGGAAATTAAACGATTAGCTTTTTTTGACCCGCTGACAGGTCTACCCAATCGGCGGAAATTATTGGATAGGTTGCAGTATGCAATCACACTTAATCATCGGGCGAATAGCAAATTTGCGATATTCATGATGGATTTAGATAAATTCAAAGCGGTGAATGATTCTTTAGGACACGCCGCTGGTGATGAGTTACTCAAACAAGTTGCAGTGAGAATTACTGAACATTTACGCGATAGCGATATGGTCGCCCGTTTAGGTGGTGATGAATTTGTCCTTGTGTTAGAAAATCTAAAAATCCCCGAAGCTGCTGAAATAATTGCTTTAAAAATGATAGCTGATTTAACTGTGCCATTTCAATTATCTGACACTGATTGTGTACAAATTGGCGCGAGTATTGGTATTAGTATTTACCCTCAACATGGCAGCACCCCTGAAATCCTTATGGATCATGCTGACACCGCGCTTTATCAAGCCAAAAGCAATGGACGCGGCTGTTTTGCTTATTTTTCGGATAATGGGTTAAACCTGTTATAGCGATATTAATGACTGGCAGTCATAGGTATCTACACAAATGTTTTATTCTTTAGATTTGAATCGCGAGCAAGGCTCGCTCCTACGGGTTTTTGATGTGTGATAACAGAAATTCTGTAAGAGCGGCTCTTAGCCGCGAAAACTGTGTAGATACCTATGCCTTTAAAGGACTGCCAGTCATGCTCACAAATTGTGTGTTTGCTTGATTGTCCGCAAACAACGCAGATACAAACAGCAAGTATGTTATGATATTTTTTACCGCCCCTACACGACTTAGCCTCTCATTTTAAGTATCCGTTATGTCATTATTAAAAATCGCTATTGCTCAAATTAATTTCTTGGTTGGTAATATCGCCGCTAATATTCAGCACATCATCGAAGCTGCACACACAGCACAAGAGCTAGGCGCGGACATCGTTGTATTTCCAGAATTAACCATCACAGGCTATCCTGCCGAAGACTTATTATTGCGCAAAGATTTTATTGCCGATGCCAATAATGCAATTTACGCCTTGGCAGAACAAGTGAACGATATTGCTATCGTGGTGGGTTATCCTGAACTAAACGGCGATAAGCTGTACAACAGCGCAGTGGTTTTGCATCAAGGCGTTATTTTGGCAAACTATCGCAAACAAGCCCTACCGAATTACGGCGTATTTGATGAACAACGCTATTTTTCCGAAGGGCAGCAGCCGTGCGTATTTGAATTTAACGGCACATTTATTGGCTTGACCATCTGCGAAGATGTCTGGAAAGACGGCATTATTGCGCAAACTAAACAAGCGGGTGCAGAGATATTGCTAACACTGAATGCCTCACCGTTTAATGCAGGAAAAATTCACCAACGTGAAGCGGTTATTTGTCAGCAAATTAACGCAGCACAAATTCCACTGGTGTATGTCAATCAAATCGGCGGACAAGATGAACTCATTTTTGATGGTGCATCGTTTGTCACTGATAAGCAAGGCGAGATTGTATTTAGAGCCGCCGAATTTCAAGAACAAATCAGCGTAATTGAATTTCATGATGCGATGCCTGTACCTAGTCATTGTGCGCCGCATTACCAAGAAATCGTCAGCGAATACCAAGCCTTAGTGTTAGGTGTTAAAGATTATGTGCGTAAAAATGGTTTTTCTGGGGCAATTTTAGGCTTATCAGGGGGCATTGATTCCGCGCTAGTGTTGGCATTAGCGGTGGATGCCTTAGGTGCGGATAAAGTCGAAGCCGTTCTTATGCCCTCACGTTATACCCAAGATATGAGCAATGAAGACGCGATTTTAGAAGCGGATATGCTAGGAGTAAAGTATCACATCATTCCCATAGAACCAGCCGTCAATGCGTTCACAGGGATGTTAGCCGAGGTTTTTGCGGGGACTAAAAAAGACACCACCGAAGAAAATATTCAAGCTCGTTGTCGTGGCGTGATTTTAATGGCACTGTCCAATAAGCAAGGTAAGCTGTTACTTACCACAGGTAATAAAAGCGAAATGAGCGTTGGCTATGCAACTTTATACGGTGATATGGCGGGCGGTTTTGCACCCATCAAAGATGTGCCAAAATTATTGGTGTATCAACTTGCCAATTATCGCAACAGCTTATCGGCAGTAATTCCAGAGCGTGTCATCACCCGCCCGCCTTCTGCTGAACTCGCTCCCGATCAAATCGATGCCGATTCCTTACCGCCTTACGATGTGTTAGACCCAATATTAGAGCGTTATGTCGAACAAGATCAATCCGCAGAACAAATTATTGCCGCAGGTTTTAAACCCGAAGATGTAACCAGAGCGATTCGTTTAGTGGACAGAAATGAATACAAACGCCGCCAATCGCCACCTGGTATTCGCATTACTAGCAAAGCCTTTGGACGAGATAGACGTTATCCAATTACATCGGGATACAGAGGGATTTAAGCCTAGTAAGTAAGCGCGAACGGTTTTGTAATCACAAATACTGCCCCAGCTATATACTCATCTTATCGCGTTTAACTGTATTAGAGCTTCAAACTGCTCAATCGGTACGGGTTTACTGAATAGATAACCCTGATAGAGCAGACAGTCATGTTGTTCCAGAAATTCACGTTGCGCTTCAGTCTCCACTCCCTCGGCGATAACCTCCATGCCTAAATTGTGAGCCATGCCAATGATGGTTTTCACTATCGTTGCATCTGATGGTTTTACGCCAATATTGCGCACAAAGGACTGATCTATTTTAAGTTGATTGAAGGGCAGTCGTGTTAAATAGCTTAGGGATGAATAACCTGTGCCAAAATCATCCATAGAAAAACGCACACCTATTTCTTTGAGTTCTTCCATTTTAAGTATGGTTTCATTTACGTCATTAAGTACTAGACTTTCGGTGAGTTCAAACTTGAGCAGTTCGGGTTTGATGGCAGTATCGCTTAAGATTTGACACACTCGTGCTACAAAATCAGGCTGATAAAACTGCTTTGCACTGACATTGATAGATAAGCGTAAATTTTTAGTGTGGGGACAGTCTTCCCAGTGTTTTAGCTGAGTACAAGCCATTTCCAAAACCCAGAACCCGATGTCAACTATCAAGCCCGTCTCCTCAGACAGTGGGATGAAAAAATCAGGGAAAATCAGACCTTTCCGTGGATGTTGCCAGCGAATCAGTGCTTCAGCACCGATAGCAGATCCGTCATGGCTGATCTGTATTTGGTAATACAGTATGAACTGTTTTTTTGCTAATGCCTGACGTAAGTCGCTTTCCAGTATGACACGCGCAGTGATATTAGCCTGCATTTGCGGATCAAAGAAGCAAAGGGTATTACGACCTGAGGTCTTGGCGGCATACATAGCAATATCTGCTTGCTTCAGCAGTTCATTTAGCAGTTCATCCGTTACCTCCCCTTCATGACTAAACACCGTCGCACCGATGCTGGGGGAGCTAGAGTAATCATGCGTAGCAAGCTGATACGGCTGATTAAGGTGGCTCAAAATTTTATTTCCAATCGCATCCGCTTGTTCTAATGCCTCACTGTTTTTCTTGCTCAAATTTGACAGCAATACCACAAACTCATCACCACCCAGCCTAGCGACCGTATCAGCTTCGCGAACACAGGCGGTCAGGCGTTGCGCAACCTGTTGTAGTAGTAAATCGCCCATGTCATGACCAAGCGTGTCATTTAGGTTTTTAAAATTATCCAGATCAATAAATAATAGCGCGGCTTTTCGACCACTATAATGACTTGCAGCCAATACCCGATTTAGCCGATCTCTAAGCAGTCGTCGATTAGGTAGATCAGTCAGCGAGTCGTAGAAACTCAAACGCTCAATTTTATCCATTGCGGCTTTACTGACAGTGATGTCGGTGAAAGTAGCCACATAATTCATAACCGAACCGTCTAGGTCTTCTACCGCATTGATAATGAGATATTTCGAAAAAATTTCATTGTTCTTGTGTCGATCCGATATTTCACCTTTCCATACACCCGTGCGATTAATACTCCCCCACATCGACGCATAAAAGTTAACATCATGACAACCTGATCTTAGAAAATTCGGGGTTTTGCCGATAGCCTCTTCACTGGAATAACCTGTGATATGGGTAAAGGCACTATTTACCTGAAGAATTTCATTATTTGCATCAGTTACCATGATACCGTCTTTGGATTCAAAAACGGTGGCGGCGATTTTAATATGTTTGTTAGCAATAACCAACGCATCTGCCCGCCGTTCTTTCTCGGCATTCTGAAAGGCAAGCTCTTGATTGGCAATGACTAACGCGGCTGCCCGCTGTTCTTTCTCTGTATTCTGAAAAGCAAGCTCTTGATTGGCAATGACTAACTCAGCGGCTCGCTGTTCTTTCTCGGCATTCTGAAAGGCAAGCTCTTGATTGGCAATGACTAACTCAGCGGCTCGCTGTTCTTTCTCGGCATTCTGAAAGGCAAGCTCTTGATTGGCAATGACTAACTCAGCGGCTCGCT
>CAIUVX010000103.1 GCA_903902705.1 uncultured Methylococcales bacterium | reverse complement strand
TTCAGTGCTGATTGTCGCCACACTTGGGGCAGGTGATTTCTTGATAGCAGGTCATAGTCGAACATCCTCATATCGATTGCAATTCTATGTGACTAATTATAAATCGAATTAACAGGTTTCACCCACTACCCATTTGTTGAGCAAACAACGGCGACTCACGGGCAAGTTGAGTTTTACGCAGTCCTTAAATTTTGCAACTCAGTATAAGCCTGTTGAGTTGTCCTAATAAAAAACTTTGCCCGCAAAGCGAAGTGGTTAGTTTTGTGTATTATATTCAAGCATTCCAACTTAAAAACGGCGTAGATAGACATAAAAACATGATTGTTTTGGGTTGTTACCGTGCGAGTCGGTGATTTTGCCAAGCCGTGTAATCTGGTCATGGCTGACCTCTCCTTCCATCAGGGTGGATAATCCTGTCGCGGTTGCATAGCCAGCAGCGTTGATCATTAAATAGTCTGTATATAACTCAAGGTGATTTGTTTTCATGCCGAAAATAATACTCTTTTTATTCAGAAGTGAGTAACATCAGTTTATAATCAGGAAAACTTTTGAGCGATTACTTATTTGTTTTACGCGAATTAATTTATGACCCAACAGCGATTGCGTCTTGCTGTTCATCGGCGACATAGCGATTAAACAGCATGGCAAGCATATTAATTTCATCCTGTTTAGGTTTGCTCCAGCCTTCTAACCCTAAGTCAGATAACACTTGTCGTCCTTGGCTGTCTTGTCCCATATTCAGTAACACTTCAGTTATCGCATGACCGACATCAACGCAGTGTGGCGCGGCACATAAGAGGTGAAAGGCAAAACCTGTTTCGCTATGATCTATTTTGCGTAGCATATTGCGTGTTAAGCTCGATAAACCTTGATAGGCTTCACTCGCCATGAATAGAATGTCCGCATGACCTTTAAGTAGCATTTGCAGTGCTTTAATGTCATGCCCAGAAAATGTGTAATCAAAATGTGCCGCGCTGTCTTCTTCCAACAGAAAACGTCCTAATAAATAGACAAAACTATCAGCTGTGGCAGTAATGACTTTACCGCCATGAAATTCGCCAATTGTTTGCCGTGTATCATCGGCGCGTACCAATAGTGTGACTTCGTCAGTTTGGTTGATGGGATGCAATAGCGGACGGAATTGTTTTTCCATCAACAATTGTGTTGCTTCAAATGGTTTAGTAAAGACGATATCCATCTGCTCAATCTTGGTGTTTTGTTCGTTCATCGCTCCGTGTACTAATTCCAAATGTATTTCACGCCCCGTGTGTCGTTGCAAATAAGTATTGAAAAAATACCAGCCGTTCACTTGATAATTATTTTGTGCATTAACCCACAATTTAAGTTTTCCATCACTGCTAGCAGAATTAGTAACGGCAACAGAGGTGGTATTAACGGCTTTTGCTTCTGGTATTTGCACAACAGACGGTGAACTTTGCGCATCACTAAGAAAACGGGTTAGCCCTGTCATTTTAAATAACACGCCAATCATACGATTGACATTAGTGACCTTGATGCTAATTGCTTGTTTTTGCCAGTGTTCAAATAATTTAAGTAATTGCGCTAAACCCATTGAGTTGACACGCTGCACTAAGGCGAAATCCAATTCAGCTACGCAGTTGGCAGGCAAAACATAAAGTGCTTCTAGGCTAGCAATCGCTTCGATATCAATCGTGCCAATGAGAGTAAATTGTTGCGCTAATACTTGCGTTGAGGCTTGTGGTTGAATCTGTAACATAATAATATTCCGTTTTATTGGGCGTTGACGGTCTCGTGGACTTCGTTGTGATAAAGAAACTGAAAGCCATTTTCAGTTTCTTCGTCAAAAGGTTTATTTAAATCCAGAAAAGCACATACTTGAGTTTGTTTGTAAGGAAGAACGCGCAGTTGCAAATAATCAGACATACGCCAAATTAAATACAGTCCGCCGCCACCGATACCTGAATCCAAGCCTATACCTTGGCTATGGCGTGCGAGCCGATTGAGAAATACCATAGGAGTCAGTGTTCCCCAGTTATCCGTCAGAGAAACTCCCAGTAAATTGTCTTGAATAGACAAACTTAAACGCAACACTTCACCAGCATCCAATGCGCGTACTGTGCCTTTGCTATACAATTTCCGCCCTTTACCATCACGCGGTGCGGCGTAAAGTCCATTTTCAATCAGTTCATCTAATAGCAACACCACGGCATCTAAGCGGTCTAAATTGGGTGCAGAAATGTCTTGCAGCCATGATTCCACCTCATTCAATATGAAGGCTTTGTCATCACTGTGATTAAAATAAAACTCACGGTGTTGCTTAGGATAAGGAAGATAGGCAACTAAATCATCATTGTTGATGTGTTGATGTTGCCTTAGCAAATTATTCCAGCCCAATTGCGCGTTAATAGCGTGATTACGCGGCAATACTCGACGAATACCTTGCTTAGATAAGCTAGGCATCAAATCGGAAAAATTAGCTTCTGCAAAAAAAACTACGTTTTGCCGCATGATATTCGGTGCAATTGAATCTGGATTAGCTCGATAAAAATTGTCAATAATCCGCACTAAATCGAATTCTTGCTGCTCCGATTCGGTGGTTTTAGTTTTTTTGTGATGTCGCTCAAAATGTTCCACGAAAAAAATAGTCACGTCATCTTCAAAATTACTGCGTCCAACATGGGAAGCTAAACTGGCAAGTAAACTATCGCGCAGAGTTTCCGCATCACTTTCGGCATGAATAGCTAACAACTCTTCCAAGCGTTCATAACCAAAGCACTCGTTGATAGCATTTTCTTCCTCTACGATGCCATCGGTATAGAGAAATAAACGATCACCAACATCCATTTCAGTCGCACATTGTTCATAACTAATATTTTCTTCTTTGCCTAAAGGCAGACCACCGACTTCTAGCATTTCTAATGCTCCCGTAATAGATCGGTAAATATAGGCAAATTGATGTCCCGCATTGGCATAGCTTAGCTCGCCTGTTTTAGTATCCAAACATAACGCGAACATAGTCATTAACAGCGATTGCCGCGCCGTATTTAAAATCGTATCACTAAGGCGAGCCAAAATTTTATGAGGTTCTTTTTCTTTATCTCTTTCCAATAAATTAACGCCTGCTTTTGCCGCGCTGACCATCGTCCCTGCTGCAACCCCATGACCACTGACATCGCCGACTAACATCACCACCCAACGATCATCAACCGCATAATAATCATAAAAATCGCCACCGACTTCGCTAGAGGTAATCAGCGTTGATAAACCGCGTACACCTGGAAGTTCAATGCGCTCAGGGCGTAATAAATTACGTTGTAGCGTTGCTGCACTTGCAACTTCTTCTTTTAATCGCGTACTCAATTGTTCCATCGTATTAATCAACGTACCCTGCGATTCTGACAATTTCAGCATCATATCAGCTACTTTAATGATAGCGATACTCCCCGCCATATCGAGAACAGGCAAAGCCTCAAAAACCATTTCAGGATCACGGCTTAAAAAATCTAACATCACTTGATCGATACGATCATCGGCGTTAACAATCAATGGCGGGGCAAAAATAGTTGGATTGATTTTTAGCAAACTCGTCAAGTCTTTACGCGCAAATAGTTCGCGTGCATAAGCCCTGCTCATGATGGTCAAATAATTACGGCGGGTAATAATGCCAAAATAGAGATTGTTTTCATCTATCACAGGAAATGCAGGGACATCAGCATAAGTTTGAAACAATGTGAGAACATCTAAAACGGGGGTATTTAACGGAATCGATTGTATCCCTAACATCAATTCATAAGCGCATGGTGCAGAAAATGCTAAAGAGCGAGTGCTACGACTACTTTTTTGCCTCTCAATCATAAATAGTAAAATGTCCAATATAGCCCAATATCATTTTATGATAGCTAAGTAGTGTGACACTCTAATGACGTGTAATGGAGAATGGCGGTTCTATAGCTAACAGCCAATAAAATGATTAAAAAACTACTTGGCTATATCATCACGAAAATCCACCCGCATTCGGCAAGCTTCATGCGGGCTTGCTGCTTACAACCACTGAATGACGCTAACAAACAGTGCGGTATCGTTGCGATTAAAATCATGTTGCACTCTGGCACTGGATTCAAAATTATCGATGAGTTTGTGATAACCAAATAAACCACTGACACCATTTTGACCAGAATTTGGATTAGTGTTGCCCACGCCCACGAATAAAGCACTCAATAAATTGTCATTGCCCAATAAAAACTGTAAAGGGTAGATGGCGGTTTCTAGGGTTTCTTCGCGGTTACCATTTGGCAGGGTTTTGTGAGTAAAGCGAAAACTGGCAAAATCGCCGACTTCCCAAACCGTTTGACGGCGGGTGAAGTTAGGGCTTAAATAACCCTGCGGATTAGAAAATTCCACGCCCGTCGGTCCCATTGCTCGACCTAGCCGCGATTCGTTGCCTAAAAAACCTTTGCGAAAGCCTAAGCTACCCGTCACTATCAAATCCTTAGAACCATACACGTTGCCGATGCTGTTATCGACATAAAATAGTTCAAATGCAGGTCTTAGATTTTTTTCGCCCCTATCAGATGCCATATAGGCAAGCGTACTCCGCCATTGCTCACCATCGTTACCCCAACTCACCATCAATGATTGGTTATAAAGCGCAACATAGCCGCCCGCGTAGTCTTGATTTTGATAGCGTTGCCATTGGGTGGAAAGAATATAGTTAACGTCTTGCCATTTATTGCGAAAGGAAATTTTGGCAAATTTAACATCTTGACTGTTGGCTTCTCGGTCAACAAAACCGCCGCCGATGCCTAAACCAAACGGCAGACGGTATTCGCCTTGCATTTCAGTTTGATTTTTATCGCCTTGAATAACGTCTTGCGCTCCCAAAATGAAATCGCCCCATTCGGGATGCGTCAATAAAGGTCTAACGAAGCCGCCATAGTAGTTAATGTCTTTCGCACCTGTTTCTGAAACGATAATGCCATGCCCACCTTTAACAACAGGTGTCCATAATATGCTGTTGACCTGAAAACTACCGTTATTTTGACGGTCATAAAAAGCATCTAATTTACCGCCTTTGAAGTAAGGCGAATCGGTATTGTCGGCTTGGGCAACAGATTGAAATATCAGCACCAGTAAGATGGATTTTTTAAGCCATGAAAGCGTCATTTTAAACCTGTATTATTCTTACTTTATTAGTTGGTAGTGGGTGAAACCTGTTAATTCGATTTATAATTAGTCACATAGTATTGCAATCGATATGAGGATATTCGCCTATGACCCGCTATCAAGAAATCACCTGCCTCAAGTGTGGCGACAATCAGCACTGAAGGCAGGACGAAACGCAAGCGACACCCAGAGATACCGCATTGGTGGTTTGAAGCGTTATCGTATCCTATTCGATAGGCTTAGAGCCTATCTTATTGATTTTCATGATGATATTCTTGGGGTCTGCGAGGAGCTTTGGAACTTTTATCTCGCTAACTGATTGCTTTATAAGGTTGCAACAAGTCTTGATTATCAACTTTTTTAAACCATTGCATTGCTACGACAATTTCGTTTAAATTGGCTGTTGAATTTAAATTAGCCAAAACCATGTTTTCGCCTTTTTGTAATTGTCGTGTCATGTGCTTTCTAAAGATGAGGATAGGACGATTGCGCATCGCGTACCTTTTCGTAGAGTGACACAAATCGAGGTTAATGAATAGTAAGCGACGCGTACTTTACATGGATAAAGACGCTTTAAAAAATAGGAGTCAAAAAACAAGTTTTTTGACTCCCTAGCCTTAATCTCTAACAGGCGATGGAGCTAATACTACTCGCGAGCCATTGGATTCCGCCGAGCTGACTACACCTGCGGCTTCCATGTCTTCTATCATGGTTGCTGCACGGTTATAGCCGACTTTAAAGCGGCGTTGTACGCTGGAGATAGACGCTTTGCGGGATTCAGTGACAAAGCGTACCGCTTCATCATACAGGGCATCGGTTTCTGAACCACCGCCAGAACTATCACTACCGCCCATACTAAAGCTGTCATTATCAAATGATTCGCGGGTAATTTCTTCCAAATAATCAGGTGGTGCAGTTTGCTTCAAAAATTCTACTACCCGATGAACTTCATGATCATCAACAAATGCACCGTGGGCGCGAATGGGAATGCTAGTGCCTGAGGGTAGAAATAACATATCACCGTTACCTAACAGGGTTTCTGCACCGCCTTGGTCAAGAATGGTACGCGAATCAATGCGCGAGGAGACTTGAAAGGAAATACGCGTTGGCACGTTGGCTTTAATCAAGCCCGTTAATACATCGACCGAAGGGCGTTGGGTGGCTAATACTAAATGAATGCCAGCGGCGCGGGCTTTTTGGGCTAAGCGGGCAATGAGTTCTTCGACTTTTTTGCCGACGATCATCATCATGTCGGCAAGTTCGTCAATGACGATGACAATGCTGGGCAGCGTGGCTAATGCAGGAATCTCACCTTCTGCAAAAGGATTAAGAATTTGATAGATAGGGTCTGGTATGCTTTCGCCACGAGCGGTTGCTTCTTCAATTAATGTATTAAAGCCCGCCAAATTTCTAACGCCCATTTTAGACATCAGTTTATAGCGGCGTTCCATTTCACCGACTGCCCAGCGTAGCGCGTTGCTGGCTTCTTTCATATCAGTAACAACAGGCGTTAATAAATGGGGAATGCCTTCATAAACGGATAGTTCCAGCATTTTTGGATCTATCATAATCATGCGTACTTGTTCGGGGGTAGCTTTGTAGAGCAAGCTCAAAATCATGGTGTTGATAGCAACCGATTTTCCAGAGCCTGTTGTACCAGCGACTAACGCATGGGGCATTTTGCCTAAATCGGCAACCATCGGCGCACCCGCAATGTCTTTGCCCATCGCGAGGGTCAGCAAAGATTTTGCTTTGATAAAATTGGGCGATACCAGTAATTCGCGTAATGTCACCATTTCGCGTTCACGATTGGGAATTTCTAAACCAACGACGGTTTTGCCAGGGATAATCTCGACTATACGCACACTAGTCACGGATAAGGCTCTGGCTAAATCTTTGGACAGACTGCTAATACGACTAACTTTAACGCCCGCAGCAGGTTGTAATTCAAAGCGAGTAATCACTGGACCTGGATGAAAATCTACCACGTTCACAATGACATTAAAATCCGCGAGAATGGTTTCTACCAGCCGTGACATCGCTTCTAAATCGGCTTGTGAATAACCGATGACGCGAATTTCACGGTTATCCAATAAATCTAAGCTGGGTAATACGGTTTCGCCTGATTTATAACGCTTAGTGGCTGGCAATTTTTTAGCGGGATTGCTGGACTTTTCAACACGGGCAACCACTTTGGCAACGCTTTTTTCGATAGTAGGTACAACGCCGATGATAGGATTTTTCCTAGTATTCGCTTTTTTAGGGACAACAACGGGTATTCTTCCCCCTGTATTTTCTAACGTGGTTTTGGCTTGCCAGTCGAAAGCTTGACGAAACAAAATCTGACAGCAAGAAACAGTATATTTACCGATTATATCCATGAGTTTTACCCAAGAGAGATCGGTAATCATGGTGATACCTGCTACTAACAGCACCAGTAAAAATAAAGTCGCTCCTGAATTTCCTAAGGTAATGAACGCGGCATCGCTTATTTCTTCACCAATGATACCTCCCGTTTTACGCGGAAGCTCAATGCCTGTCCTTAGTAAATATAAATCCAGTAAAGCAGTACTGGAAATAATAGCGGCAATAGAACCCAGCCAAGCCAGTGCCGTGAATATCTTTTCTTGCGGTTTACTAATGTTCCTACTCAATAGATAACCGTGCCAAAAAATAATTGCTGGAAATAAATAAGCACAGAGACCAAAAAAACTAAGACTAAAATCAGCAAGCCATGCACCAAAAACACCGCACGCATTAGTGACGTTACGCACAGTGCCGCTGTGTGTCCACCCTGCATCCTCATTGCTAAATGTGACTAATGCAATCAGGAAAAATAAGGCACACGCAAAAAAAACTAAAGCTGTGACTTCACGCAAGCCACGAAACGTTTTTTCTTCCATTACGGCAGACATAAGTAATAATTCAACCAATAGTTAATGCTAACAAGGAACGATTATAAAACAATAACCGTTAATTCACATGGAGGATTTACCATACAACCACACTCTTTATCTTTTATTGTAGCGCAGTAAAAGTAATTTAATATAAATTTTAAAATTATTTAAAAACAATTGCTTAGTAATTGAACGTTTCAGTCTATGGGCATCGCTAAATCTAGCGCATTCAATTGCTAAAGCAACCTATAATTTTGTAAAAAATAACTTTATGTCAATCGATGGATTTTATTCTAAGCAAGTGTTTATTTGCTGACACATCACTCTATAATGTGCGACTGAGTAAATGATAAAAACGTGAAGATTACCAAGGATGCAAAAATGACCAATCCGCTTTCAGCCGATATTATAGAATCTCTTCTAAATCAACATAAGCACTTTAACCGCATTTATATTGGTTACAGCGGCGGGGTTGATTCGCATGTGTTATTGCATTTGTGCGCTTCAGTGCCAAGTCTTGGAGGTAAAATTACTGCTGTTCATGTTCATCATGGCTTGCAAACAGAGGCAGATTCTTGGGTTGAGCATTGTAAAAAAACAGCTGGAATTTTAGATGTTGATTTTACCGTGTTACACATTAACGCGGAGGCAAGCACAGGCGAAAGCCCTGAAGAGGTAGCAAGAAATGCGCGTTACTCGGCTTTAAAAGCCTTGATTAATGGTGATGACGTTTTGTTAGTTGCTCAGCATAGGGAAGATCAGCTTGAAACTGTTCTATTGCAACTATTCAGAGGAGCGGGTTTGCGCGGCTTGTCTGGTATTCCAGAGAGTATTTTTTTTGGGCTAGGTTTGATGTTAAGACCTTTGTTAAATATTACAAAACTTGAAATTTATGATTATGCGCAAAACCATAACTTGCAATGGATTGAAGACCCTAGCAATCAACAAAATGATTATGATCGCAATTTTTTACGCAATGTGATTATTCCGCTCATAAAGCAACGCTGGGAATCGTGTGATAAAACCGTGGCACGGTCAGCAAAACATTGTGCTGAGGCGCAAGTTATCGTGTCTGCGGTGGCTGATGAGTTGTTTTATCCTGTTTTTAGTCGATTAAATAAAACCTTATGTGTCACTCAATTACAAGCCCACAAAAGTCCTAGGCAACAACTGATTATTCGACATTGGTTTCAAAACCTAGGTTTAAGAATGCCAGCACAAGCCTTTGTTGAGTGCATTCAAACTGAAGTTATTGGTGCGCGTGAAGACAGCGATCCAATTCTAGCAGGACAAGGTTTTGTTATCCGCCGTTATCGAGACAGGCTGTATTGTCTAAAACAGACAGAACAAGAGCCACTAAAAGATATGGTTTGGCTCACTAGCGAGCCATCTGTCACTTTTGCGACTCACCGACTATTGTCTTATGTTGTATCGTCAACAGGCATTTTATTAGACAAGTGGCAAAAAGCTAAAGTCACGGTGAAATTTCGCAGTGGTGGGGAAAAAATCCGTTTACCCCATCGCAAAGAGCATCATACGCTGAAAAATTTATTTCAAGAAGCGGGAATTCCACCGTGGGAACGTGAAATGATTCCTCTTATTTACTTGGACAATAAACTGGCTGCGGTTGGTGATTTGTGGATAAGTGCCGACTTTTTTCACGAAAAAACCGATGCCTGTATTTGTTTTTCCATACAGAATGACGAATAAATCCTGAAAAGACCATGACGAACAAGGCTCAGTCGATTAAAATGCCTAGGTTAATCATCCTTTCAAAGCCGATAAATCCTACATGACAAAATATATTTTTATTACTGGCGGCGTGGTGTCGTCGTTAGGCAAAGGGATTGCGGCATCATCGCTTGCCGCTATTCTCGAAGCGCGTGGTCTTAAAGTCACCATGACTAAGCTCGACCCATACATTAATCTTGATCCAGGCACTATGAGTCCATTTCAACATGGCGAAGTGTTTGTTACCGAAGATGGTGCGGAAACCGATTTAGATTTAGGGCATTATGAGCGGTATTTAAAAACTACCATGAGTCGTAAAAATAATTTCACCACAGGTCAAATCTATGACAGTGTGTTGCGCAATGAGCGCAAAGGTGATTATCTAGGCGCGACTGTGCAGGTTATTCCCCATATTACTGATGAAATAAAACGCCGTATTTATGCCAGTGCGGAAGGTATGGATGTTGCTTTGATTGAAGTGGGTGGCACAGTTGGTGACATAGAATCACTGCCATTTTTAGAAGCTATTCGACAAATGCGTTTTGAATTGGGCATGGATAGATCGCTATTTATTCATTTAACCCTCGTGCCTTATATTCGTTCTGCGGGTGAAATTAAAACCAAACCTACGCAACATTCGGTTAAAGAATTACGCACCATTGGTATTCAGCCCGACATTTTAATTTGTCGTTCTGAACGACCTATTCCTGTCAGCGATCGTCGTAAAATTGCCCTGTTCACCAACGTAGAAGAAAAAGCCGTTATTTCAGCGGTTGATGCCGATTCCATTTATCGCATTCCTTTGATGTTACATGATCAAGGGTTAGATGAAATTGTCGTTAAACGCTTGCGCTTAGATGTACCACCTGCGGATTTAAGTGAATGGCAAGCCGTTATTTCCGCGCTTGAAAACTCTAGTAACACTGTCAAAATCGCCATTGTGGGCAAATATGTCGATCATTCTGATGCCTATAAATCAATCAACGAAGCGTTGATTCATGCAGGCATACGCACACACACGAAAATTGATATTATTTATATTGATTCTGAGCTGATTGAAGAAGAAGGCATCGCTCGATTAAAAGAAGTGAATGCCATTTTAGTTCCTGGTGGATTTGGTGAGCGTGGTGTGGAAGGTAAAATTGCCACAGTACGTTATGCGCGAGAAAATAAAATCCCCTATCTAGGTATTTGTTTAGGTATGCAAGCAGCAGTGATTGAGTTTGCGCGTAATGTCGCAGGGCTAGAAGGGGCGCACAGCACTGAATTTTTACCAAAATCCCCACACCCAGTCATTGGTTTAATTACCGAATGGATGGAAGACGGGCAGTTACAAACCCGCGACGAAAACTCTGACTTAGGCGGTTCTATGCGTTTAGGTGGACAGCAATGCCGTTTACAACATGACACTCTCGCCCATTTGATGTATCAAAAAGATGTTATCACCGAACGCCATCGTCACCGTTACGAGTTCAACAACCAATACATCGAACGTCTTGAAGCTACTGGAATGCGCTTTTCAGGTAAATCTATCGATGGTCGCTTAGTAGAAATGATTGAAATCCCCGAACATCCGTGGTTTTTAGCCTGCCAATTCCATCCTGAGTTTACCTCCACACCGCGTAAAGGACATCCGTTATTTTCAGGTTTTGTGACTGCTGCCGTGCAACATAAACAGGCAAACGAATAACCCCATGTTATCTCCGCAACGCAACGATTTTATTAGTATTGCTGATTATCTAAAAAGTGAGTTAATCAGCGACACTAAACATGAATACCTTGATGGTCAAGTGTATGCAATGGCTGGTGCGAGTAAAAATCACCAGCGAATTATTGCTAATATGGTTGCAACTTTCGTTCAACGTTTACGAGATACGCCTTGTGACACGTTTTCCTCTGATATAAAGTAGAGTGAGTGATTTGGCTTTTTTTATCCTGACGCGATTGTGACTTGTCAGGATAATTCAGAGGATAGCTATTACACTGAACAGCCATTAATTATTGTTGAAGTATTATCAAAATCCACTCGTCGCATTGATGAAACCATCAAAAGGCGGCTATATCAAACGCTACCTAGCTTGCAAGAATATGTATTGATTGAACAGGATATTGTTGATATAGAAATTTGTCGTCGTGATCAAAGTTGGCAACCAGAGCATTATTTTATGGGTGATGAAATAAGCTTTGCCGCGATTGATTTAACCCTATCGGTTAATGAAACCCATGAGCGCGTGATTAATGACGATGTCAGTGCGTTTTTTGATGGACAAACTTAGAAGAAAATTATGAAGCCCTGAATTAGACTTGTTGCGACCTTATAAACCAATCAGTTGGCGAGATAAAAGTTCCAAAGCCCCGCACAGGCTCTAATAATACCATCATACAAATCAATAAGATGGGTTCGTAGCTTATCTGATAGGATGCGATAACGCTTTAACCCACCAATACTGTGTTTCACTTTTATTCTCTCAGAAGCCATCAGTTTATTCTCGCCTTTTTGACTATCCGTTAATGGCTAGTTTTTGATTTCTTGTGTGGTATGGAAATTTGTTTATACGGATGGCTCATATCGTGTTTTGAGGACATATTTCTGGTTGTAACAACAGAGATAAAAGTGATTCTAACAAAGCCTGTCCGCGTTTTCTAACATTATGAATAAACTCAAAAAATCCCAGATACAGAGGGAGTTTTTCTTGGGAAATACCCCGATGCGGGCGTAACCACGAACGTAGTAACGACCAAAAACCTTCCATTGTATTGACATGAACTTCATGAAAACCATCACCGTCCTCGTCACGCGCATACTCGCCCGCCGAATGATTAACCGTTTTGTGTAAATAGCCCCATGCTTCTAAGCGACTATATAGAGTGTATTCATCGGTGTAAATGAGCGTCCCTTTGCTAATCGTTTGTTCAATAAAGGGTTTGATCGTGTTTTGCTGGACATTAGGTAACATGACAATACGCACTTGCCCATTGCGCTGAATCATGCCAAAAATGGGCGGCTTTTCTGTTGCCAACGTGCCGCGTCCTCGTCCTCGCGCACCTTTCAAACAATTTCGACGCGGGTCACGGTTGTTGATCGCTGTCGGAATGCCTTTATGCCCTGCCACACTATAGACTTCATCGCATTCCACCTTGTCGGTCAACTGCACCGCTTGTTTTTGGCTAACGACTCCGCTCTGCCATGCGCAGGCTATCACTGGCACATAAACCCAGTTCTGCCGCGATTTGGGTGGCTGAACTATTTAAGCCCAGAAGATATAAATAACTTATCCACACCGTAATCGATATTCTTTCCCCGCTTGCGGATTTTATTAGAACTACAAAATGGGCAATGACAGCCGCTTTTCCAACGTAACTTCCTGATTGTTCGGTAAACTTTGCTTTCATCGATTAATTCTTGAAGTCTTAGTATCATGGGCAATCCATCATTAACGCGCTTTTCGTTTTCGGTTGCCAATTGTCGAGCGGCTTTTTTTCTTTTCGTGTATCGCTTGGATCTATTTCATCACTGACTTGTTTACGCGCTTGTTCTGCTTTTCGTCTTGCATCCGCTAAACCAGTAACTGGATAAGTGCCAAACGATAGCGTTTTACGCTTGTCTTTTATGCAATAATCGAATCTCCACCACCACTTCGCGCCGTTGGGTTTTATAGCCAAAGCAGTATAAAACGATCTAAAAGAGCTGAGTAAACAGCTCGTCAATAGAACATTTTTTTTTGCCTCCGAAGAGCGTTAGCTTGCGCCCACTTGTGTTCAATA
>CAIUVX010000102.1 GCA_903902705.1 uncultured Methylococcales bacterium | reverse complement strand
TTTTAAGTCGTTTGTGGTTGATAGGTTTTCTGGTGTTTTAGAACACCAAAGCAAATCTGTACCAGTTTTCGCATGGCTGCGCCGAGTGCGGACATCTTGCTTTTGCCTTTGCTGGTTAAGCGTTGGTATTGGGCTTTAATGTCGGGGTTGTAGCGGATGGCGACGACTGCCGCCATGTACAGCTTGGCACGAATGATGGGATTACCCGCTTTGGACAGTCGGGCGCGTCCTTTGACACTACTACCTGATTCGTGTTGTACGGGAACTAAGCCTAAGTACGCCGCACATTGGTGAGCATCGTCAAACTGCCGACTGCCGATCACCATCAGCATTCGGGTGGCTATCACTTTGCCAACAGCGGGTATGCTTTCCAGCAAGGTTTTGTTTTCTCTCAATTTATCGTGTTTGTTGATGTGCTCTTCAATCAGTTTGTCTAGCCGTTGTTGTTCGGTTTCTAGCAAGCTTATCATGTCAGTTAGCGAGTTAAGTACTTCTGCGGGGGCGAGACTAATCACCGCTTTTTCTTGCCGATTTTTCTCGCGTTGTAGGTCTTTTTCAATGCCGTCAAAGCGAGCAAGCAGGGCTTTTAGTGTGCGTATTTCGGGTGCTTCAGGTTGCCATAGTGTGGGATTTTCCTTTGAGCCATAACGCGCTAACACCACACTGTCTTTTTTGTCGTTTTTGCTTCTCACGCCTAAGCCTTGGGCGTAAAACTTCACTTGCGCAGGGTTGACCACGGATACCTTCGCCCCTGCGTCAGTCAGAAAGGTCGCCAGTTGTTCGTGGTAAATGCCTGTCGCTTCCATGACAAAATGGTGTTCTGCCATCGCTAAGCCTGTGTTTTTCAATGACCAATCCAGCAATTCTTGCCAACCAGAGTGCTTATTAGTAAACACCTTGGTTTTTACCTTGTCCTGCTCTTTAAGCCACGCACAATCTAACTTCTCTTTGCTAACATCTATGCCTCGTGTTCATTTCTTTCACTCCCCTTGTTCATTCAGCCTCTTTCCACTCGGAAGGACTCGGATACCATTCAGTTCTAAGAAATCAGTGCATGGGTTTTATCTACGTCACAGACTTGCGTCTAAGGTTGGGTTCAAGCTCTGATCATGCACTCTGCTGTAATGCTAGCTAAACAATATAGCAGTTTTCTCCTTTGCTTTGGAGAGATACAAGGTCGGGTTAGCGTAAGCGTAACCCGACACATTGTTACCGTGAATATCGGGTTACGGTCAACGCCTAATCTGACCTATGCGGCTTGAGCGTATCGGTAATATCGTTATGCCACACTGGTTGAATAGCAGGTATGGCAGAAACTTTGACCGTGCCAAAATCAATCTTGTTAAGGTCAACCGAAAAAAGGTTATTGTTAAACTGGGTAAAAAAGTAATAAATCCGCTCTTTTTGGTCGCGAATGACTCCCCATTGGGTGCGATCCAGATTGTTTGTCGATGAACCCGTCGCCGTAGCAGCTTCCATCACAGAACCCATAGGCGTTGCAAAATTCTGTAAAATTCTGGCCGCAAGCCCCACCGCTTCTTCGGTATTTTGAGGCGTGTAGTTTTGGGTGGATTGCTGCAACATCCAAGCGCGGATAAATCGGGACGGTGCTGAATAATCGCCAGGCATTCCTAACAAGCCACTGCCATTAAGTTCCTGCCCCCAAAATTGCTTGGGATTATTGGTCAAACTTAAATTGACATAAGTCGATAAATTATCCAGTTGCCAGTTATAAGGAGGTGCGTTAGTCATTACCCCATTCGGGCTGTCATATACCTGCATCGCCCCGTTCATAAATTCTATGATGATATTGTTTCCATCACTATCCGAAACGGCAAAATGGGTAGGCACTCTTGCTTGACTATAACGCTCGTTTATATTGACAATCGTAATTGCCGTTAATCCCGTTTTTAGAGATTGAACACTATCAAAATTCCCTAACACCCAATCAATAAGGTTGACATTATAGAGAACTGGATTGATAGCGGATTTCGATGTGGGATATTCACTACAGGGTAACCACAGTTCCCCAATCGAAAGTCCTGCTTCATTCATGCCATCGGTTAATCCATGAATAGCATTATCTATATTGGCCTGCATTCCCACATAACCATATTAGACTTGATGCGTCAGATTAGAGATAAAATACTGCCATATTAAAACACATTAAAAAGCCAGATGAAAATAACAACCAGTGATTTAAAAACAGAAAGACAGTGGAGGTCAGCGACAGGGTTAGACAAGGAAAGATTTTA